>NZ_BAAAMU010000025.1:0-116804 GCF_039529435.1 Nonomuraea maheshkhaliensis | reverse complement strand
CCAGCCGTACCAGCAGCGCCCGCACCCGGGCGCCGCCGATCTCGCCGCCCGCCACCCGCAGGGGCCCCAGGATCCCGACCCGCATCCGCCCTCCACGACCGCACGCCGAGTCCACACTAACCGCCGCCCCACCACCCCGCCCGGGCGAGCGCGGGCGGTCACAGCCCGAGCCGCTCCCGCAGCAGTTCGACCGGCAGATGCGGCACCGTGGCCTCGTGGAACACGGGCAGCCCCACGATCAGCTCCCCGTCCACCACCCCCAGCCCGTCGGGCGCGGAGTACCCCCTGGTCTGCCGTGGCTCGATGGCGTAGTAGCCGCCGGTGCCGTAGTCGATCCGCACGCTCTCCAGTGACGGCCGCGCGCTGGCCAGGCAGGCCCCCATCGGCAGGCCCAGCTCGGTCGGCGAGGTGAGGGCGTGGGCGTGACCGGCCACGACCAGCGCCGGTTCCACGCGCGCCGTCAGCACCCGTTCGGCCATCAGGGCGTCCCGCTGCGACCAGTCGCCGGTGAACATGCCCCCGTCGAACAGCGTGACCGTCAGCCCGGGGATGGCCTTGAGCATCGCGAGGTGCCCGGCCGTGACGCGCCCGTCGCCGAGCCACCACAGCGGATGGTCCAGCCCCGTCCCCTCGCTCAGATAGACGTCGAGCTGGTGCTTGAGGTCGCCTGGCCATTCGAGGGCCAGGTGGGTCAGCCCGAGCGCGCGCATGAGGCCGTGGATGATCAGCGGGTTCTCCCTGACGCCGTGCACCTCGCCGAGCAGCAGCAGCCCCGACTCCTCGATCGAGCGCCTGGCGCGGTCGAGCGCGCCCTGCTCGGCCCGCAGTTCGTAGTCGTCCGTACGGAATTCGGCGACGGCCTTGAGCAGACCGTCCAGCGTGTCGACGCCTGGCATGCCTCCACATTCTTCGCCAGGCCCCCTCCGCGCAACAGGTGAGTCAGGAGAACACCTTGGCCTTGAGCGCGGGAACGTGCCCCACCACCCGCAGGAACGTCTTGAACCCGATCCGCGCCGTCCGGTTGTCCCCGACGAACTGCTCGGCCGCGCGCAGCGAGTCGCGTACGGCGGCGAAGCCGTACTCCCGCATCTCCGTCTCGTAGCGCGCGATGGCCGCGACCGGGTCGCCGCCGGCGGTGAGGCCGGTGGTGAGTGCGGCGCGGAGCAGGCGCGCGTCGCGCAGCGCGGTGTTGGCGCCGATGCCGCGCATCGGCGTCATGCTGTGGATGGCGTCGCCGAGCAGGGTGACGGTGGTGGCCGGCCAGGGGTCGATCGGGATCGAGGTACGGATCGGCAGCAGCGAGACCGTGCCCGGATGCGACAGCTCGACCAGCCTGCGCAGGTCGGGATGCCAGGACGCGATCATGCCCGCCACGGTCTCCTTGAGCTGCTCTCCCGTCATCCCGGACAGGCCGGCGGGAAAGCGCTTGGACGTCGCGCCGAACGCCCACAGGATGTAGCTGCCGGTGTTGTCCATCAGCGCGCCCTCCTGCTCGGTCCCGCCGATCCCGTCGTCACGCACGGGGCCCGTGCCCAGGTCGTGCGGGGCGGTGAAGAACCCCATCCCCTGCGGCGGGATCACGCTGTTGGGCCCCTCGACCAGCCGGGGCGCGAGCAGCTTCCTGCTCGCCTCCGTCAGCGGGAACTTGCCCGCCACGGTGGTGATCCCGGTGTCCACCCGCTCGGCGTGCGGCAGGTACTGCTTGCGCACCCGGGAGTTGCCGCCGTCCGCGCCGACCACGATGTCGGCGGTCTCGTTCGTGCCGTCGGCGAAGAAGAGCCGCACCCGCCCGCCGGACAGCCGTTCGTAGCGCTCGAACGTCTTCCCGAACCGGACGACGTCGTCCAAGCCGGACAGCAGCACCTGCCTGAGCGTGATGCGGCTGACGGAGTGGTGGTCGTCGGCCGGGTCGGCGGCGGCGGGCGTCTCGATCAGCGCCAGTGTGCGCAGCCGCTCGGTGAGGAAGCCGAAGTCCTGGCCGCCTCGTCCGGTCGTGTCGAGGAAGGCCTGCCACAGCGGGGCGGGCAGGCAGTCGTGCAGGGCGCGGGCGCCGTGGGGGTCGATGTGCACGCGGTAGCCCTGCAGCCGGTCCGCCGGGGTGCGGTCGCGCTCGTAGACGGTCACGTCGAGCCCGGCCTTGAGCAGCCCCTGGGCCAGGCAGAGCCCGCCGACCCCGCCGCCGATGATCGCGATGCGCTTCTTCTGCGTCGTCATGCCCCTGACTATCAACCATTCAGATGAAACTGTCAACCAAACGTATGGATGATAAGCTGACCGGCATGAGGCGAGCACCGGAGGAGAGGCAGCGCGACCCCGAGCGCACGAAGGCGCGGATTCTTCAGGCGGCGCTGGAGGAGTTCGCGGCAAAGGGGTTCGCGGGGGCGCGGGTCAGCGAGATCGCGACCAGGGCCGGGGTGAACAAGCAGCTTATTTCTTACTATTTCGGCGGCAAGGAGGGCCTCTACCAGGCGCTGAACACCCATTGGCAGGCCGAGGAGAGCGCCTTCGCCGATCCCTCGGCCTCGCTCGGCGAGCTGGCCGCCTCTTACGTCCGCGCCAACGCCGAGCGCCGCGACTACGGCCGGCTGATGCTCTGGCAGGGCCTCACCGACGACACGGCGCCCGCCCCGGCGTTCGTGGCCGACGTGCGGCGCGACCTGGAGCAGCTACGCCGCCGCCAGGAGGCCGGCGAGTTCCCCGCCGACCTCGACCCGGGCGCGCTCCTGGTGGCCCTCTTCGCGATGGCGGCGGCGGGCATCTCCTTCCCCCAGCTCGTCCGGGCCGTGTGGGACCAGGACCCGGCCTCGCCCGAGCTCACCGAGCACTACGCCCAGCAGATCGAGAAACTGGTCGCGCACCTGGGGCAGGCGCGCCCGCCGGCCTGAATCGGTGGTCAGGGGCAGCGCACGACCATCCCCGCGTACGACAGATTCCCGCCGAAGCCGAACAGCAGCATCGGCGCACCCTCCGCCACCTCGCCCCGCTCCAGCAGCTTGGCCAGCGCCAGCGGCACGCTCGCGGCCGAGGTGTTGCCCGACTCGACCACGTCACGGGCGACGATCGCGTTCACCGCGCCGAGCTTCTGGGCGATGGGCTCGATGATGCGCAGGTTCGCCTGGTGCAGCACCACCGCCGCCAGCTCCTCCGGCCGCACGCCGCCGCGCTCGCACGCCAGCCGGGCGATCTCGGGCAGGCGCGTGGTGGCCCAGCGGTAGACCGACTGGCCGTCCTGGGAGAAGCGGGTGGGCGTGCCCTCGATCCGTACGGCGGCGCCCAGCTCCGGCGCCGAGCCCCACACGACGGGCCCGATCCCCGGCTCCTCGGCCGCGCTCACCGCGCTCACCACGGCCGCTCCTGCGCCGTCGCCCGTCAGCACGCACGTCGTCCGGTCGGTCCAGTCGGTCACGGCGGTCATCTTGTCCGCCCCCACGACCAGCGCGTTCGTCGCCGCGCCCGCCCGGATGGCGTGGTCGGCCTGGGCCAGGGCGTGGGTGAAGCCCGAGCAGGAGACGCCGAGGTCCATCAGCGCGGCCTCGGGCACGCCGAGCCGGCCCGCGACGTGGGAGGCGACGTTGGGGGCGCGCTCGGTCTGGGTGCAGGTGGCGATCAGCACGAGATCGATGTCGGACGGCTCCAGGCCGCTGCCGGCCAGGGCTTTGGCGGCGGCATGCGTGGCCAGGTCCGCCACGCTCTCGCCGTCCTCGGCCACGTGCCTGGTGCGGATCCCGACCCGTCTGGTGATCCACTCGTCGCTGGTGTCCACCATCGCCGCCAGATCATCATTCGTCAGGATTTTTGCGGGTTGATAGTGGCCTGTCGCGACAAGTCGTGATCCATTCATGCGGCGGACTATAGCAAGCGAACGTTCGGACGCTATTTCCCGAACGGCCCGCTACTCTGATCTCATGACCCCGCCCACCCGCCGGCCCGCCACCCGCGACACCTGGGGAGGACCGCTGCTCACGTCCACCGGAAGGGTGATCGGATGAGCCCGCGCAGGTCGGTGGCCGAGGCGCTCGGCACGCGTGCGGCCATCCTCGACCGTTCGGTGGCCATCGCCTCCAGGAACGGGCTCGAAGGGCTGACCATCGGCCGCCTCGCCGCCGAACTGGCCATGAGCAAGTCAGGTGTGCTCGGGCATTTCGGTTCCAAAGAGGCGCTGCAGCTCGCGGTCCTGGGGCGGGCCGACGAGATCTTCCGCGCCGAGGTCTGGGAGCCCGCCAGGCCCGCCGCGCCCGGCCTGACCCGGCTGCGGGTGCTCTGCGAGGCGTGGATCTCCTACCTGGAACGTCAGGTCTTCCCCGGCGGGTGCTTCTTCGTCGCCGCCGCGCACGAGTTCGACGGCCGGCCGGGGCCGGTGCGTGACGCGGTCGAGGCGCGCTTCGACGCCTGGCGCGACCGTCTCGGCAAGGAGATCCGCCGGGCCGTGGCCGCGCGAGAACTCCCTCCGGACACGGACCCCGGCCTGCTCGCCTTCGAACTCCTGGGCCTGGCCATGGCGCTCAACCACGCCGTCCAACTCCACCGCGACCCCCACGCCGCCGCCTACGCCCGCCACGCCATGCGAGCCCGTCTGAGCTGATGTGGCCCTGACTATCCTGCTCAGGTGGGCTACGAAGATCACGATGACACGGCCGCGCCACTCGAGGTCCTGGTCCGGTGCTCGCGGGACCCCGCCTTGACGATCCGGCTCAGCGGGCGGCGCATCGACGACGACGAGACCGTCTTCGCCATCGAGGCCAGGGCCCACGAGCTGCGCGCCACGATCCCCGACGTGACCGTGTCGATCTACGACCTCGCCGGCGACCTGTCCGCTTTCCTGGGCCGGCTCGCCGACGACTTCCGCGGCTGGTCGGAAAGTCGTACCTGGCACGCCGACCAGCTCACGCTCGAAGCCGGTTTCCACTCCGGCGGTCACATCGAGCTGACCTGGAAGATGCGCCCCGACTTCTACCGGGGCCCGACGTGGGAGGTCTCCGCCACCACCTGGATCGAGGCCGGGCAGCAACTGACCACCCTGGCCTCCGATGTCCGGACTTTCCTGGCCCGGCCCTGAAAGCCGTACAGAAACGCGAAAAAAATGGGCAGCATCAACCGCCCGACCGGCCCGAGAACCATCCGCGCCGGTGGTGCCGGTCCGAGGAGAAGCGGTCGGGCGGGTCAGTCCGAGGAGAGCCGGTCGAACAGTTGCAGCGCCGCCTGCCTGACCTCCTCGGGCGAGAGCCCGTCCAGGGTCTTCCTGGCGTCGGAGATGTCACGGGTGGTGGCGAGCGTGATCGCCACCGACGAAGCGGCGGCGCGGTCGATCGATCCCGTCGGGGCGGCGTCGGCCAGTTCCTGGGCGCTCGCGGCGAGGTCGAGGTTGTCTCTCAACGGATCTCCTCGGGTGAAGACGGTTCGGCCCATTGCATCACTTGGCATCGTGCCGCATCCACCATTCGGTGAATTCCCGGCATCGCCCATCGGAAGCGAAGCGGATCACCCAGAGGTTGCTGTACGTTTTGTCCGGATATGTCGTGACTCCTTGGATGACGCTCAGGTCGTCCGTCACACATACCGGATGCCACTCGAAAGTGGCCTCGCCAGGTTTGTCCTGCCGTCCCAGCCACTGCGCGACGATCTCGTCACGCCCCTGCCAGGGCGAACTGTACGGCTCGGAGTAATAGACCGCATTCTCGGTGAACAGGGCGGAGATGTCGTCGGGATGGTTGGAGTTCCACGCCCGCACGTATCCCTCGATCCACGAATGAGGCTCGACCATCGGTCTAACCCCTCAGCGGATCGTGTCCGACGGACACCAGCTCGCGTCGCGAGTCGTCGTCCGTACGTCCGCCCATGGTCTCGACGAGCTCCATGACCTGCCGCATCACGTCGAGGTCGACCTTGGTCAGATCGCCCTTCCGCTTGCGCGGGACCTGCGGAACCGCGCGTCCCAGCTCGTCGACGCCCAGATCCGGGTCAGGAGGGAACCCCTCCTCGTCGGACGCGTCGGCGAGCAGGTAGGTACGAAGTTCCTCGGAGTTCATGTCGACCACACGATGGAACTCGTCCCACAACAGGTCGGTGTCGAAACCCTCGAACCCTGCACTCATACCCGGCCGCCTACCCCTCTGGCCGGGCCTTACGCACCGGAAACCCGCCCCAGCCGCGTGTCTCAGCGGATGCCGGCGGTCAATTTGGCGACCGTGTCGGCTATGCGCCGCTGCCTGGTCTCCGGCTTCTTCGCGCCCTCGATCGCCAGCACGTAACGCCGCTTCCCCGAGTACGACAGGCTCTCGAAGAACGCCCTGGCCTCCGGCGCCCGGTCGAGCGCGCCCGCCAGGTCGGCGGGCACCTCGACCTGCCGCGGCGCGGTGTCGGCGGCCAGCTCCACCTCGACCTCGTCGCCCGCCGCCACCCCCGCGGCCTGCCGGTTCTCCGCGCTGAGCGGAAGCATGAACCGGCCGCCCATCGTGGCCACCGTGCTGCGGTAGGTGTGCTCGTTGATCGTGACGGTCACGGCCGGCCGCTTGCCCGCGCCGAACTCCTCGACGACGGCGGCCGGCACCTCGATCCCCGTGGCGGTCTTGCCGTTCAGCTCGATCGTGGTGCGGAATCTCATCGGAAGAACCCCTCCAGTACGGGCGCCAGCGCCGCCGGCTTGACGATGTGGGTCTGCCCGTCGAGCGTGCGATACGTGGCCTCGGGCAGGTGCTCCGCCAGCGCCGCGGCCGCGTTCCTGATCCATGACGGGCTCTTGCCGCCGTCCATGACCAGCGTGGGCGCCTTGACCGAGGCCCAGCTCGACGCGGGGTAGGGCCTGCCGAGCTCGTACGGCGCCACGAACGCCGCGTCGTAGGGCAGCGTGTGCGCCAGCGCCTTGAGCGAGGACCAGGCGGGCATGAAGCGCATCATGGCCACGACGATCCCCGGCAGCCCGACACCGACGCGCATGAAGTAACGCACCGCCTCGGCGCGCCGGCCCGCGGCCACCAGGTCGTCCAGCGTGCGCAGGTAGTCGCCGGGCACGGGCGGCCGGGTGGCGTCCACGATGAACGGCGGCTCGTACAGCGCCAGCCGCTCGACCGGGACCCCGCTGTGGGCGGCGGCCAGGGCGACAGCGGCGCCGGACGACGTGCCGTAGAGGCGCACGGGGCCACCGGCCTCGGCGACGACCGCGGCCAGGTCCTCGACCTCGCGCTCGGGAGCGAAGGGCGTGGAGGGCGTGGAGGGCGTGGAGGGCGTGGAGGGCGGGGTGCCGCCGCTCTCGCCCCGGCCGCGCCGGTCGTAGGTGTAGACCGTGAAGCGCGAGGCCAGCGCGGTGGCCAGGCCGGCGTTGATGCTCCGCGCGCGGTGGCTGAGCGCGCCGTCCACGAGGACGACCGGTGGGCCGGAGCCGGCGCGGGTGCAGGCGATGCGGGTGCCGTCCGCGGACGTGACGTTGCTCATGGTGATGACGATAAGCTCCGACAAAAAAATTTGTCAACACCTGGTCGCCGAGTCACGATTCGCCGGATTTCCCATCTCATTTAGGTACGGGCGTACGCAGAGCGGGTGTGCCGCACTCGGTACATCTGGAGCCGTCTCGCGCGGGGGACGCCGGGACGGCTCCCGAGGGCTTCACGCCGCGAAGGAGGGGGCGGCGCGTGTCCGGGCCCGGAGCCGGCGGTCTGCCAGCCGCGGGTCCCGCCCCGGGCACGCGCCGCGGGTTCCCCGGGCGAAGGGCGGGCCACGCGTGGGCGGGGCCGGAGGGCTACGCGCCCGTGCGGGCGGGGCCGGTGCTGCCGCGCGGGGTGAGGATGGCGGCCCGGTCCTCGAACGGCGGCACGCTCTCCCCGGCGATCAGCGCGAGCAGGCGCTGCGCCGCATGCGCCCCGTACGCCGGGATGTCGCGGGTGAGCGCGGTCAGCGGCGGCCGGACGACCTGGGCCAGCTGCGAGTCGTCCCAGGCCACGATGGACAGGTCACGCGGCACGTCCACCCGCATCTCCTGGGCCACCGACAGGCCCGCCACGGCCATGATGTCGTTGTCGTAGACGATGGCCGTGGGCCGGTCGGGCGAGCTGAGCAGCCGCCTGGTGGCCCGCGCGCCCTCCTCGCCGGTGTAGTCGCTGTGCACGATGACGTGTTCGACCGCGTGTTCGCCCGCGCTCTGGCACGCCCGCTCGAACGCCTGGTCGCGGACGGTCGTGTGGACCAGTTCGGGCAGCCCGGCCACCCGGGCGATACGCCGGTGGCCGAGCGCCACCAGGTAGCCGACGGTCTCGCGGACGGCCTCCCCGTCGTCGGACCAGACGGCCGACAGCGAGCCCGACTCCGACGGATGGCCGATGACCACGACCGGCATGCCGAGCCGCTCCAGCTCGCTCACCCGGGAGTCGGAGTAGTGCAGGTCCACGAGGAAGACGCCGTCGATGCGGCTCTCGCCCCACCAGTGCCGGTAGACCTCGCTCTCCTGCTGGTGGCTGGTGACCACCTGGAGCAGCAGCGCGTAGGAGCGGTCGGCGAGCACGCCCTCGATGCCGCTGATCAGCTCCATGAAGAACGGCTCGACGCCCAGGACGCGGGCGGGCCGGCACAGCGCGAGGCCGACGCAGTTGGCACGGGCGCCGTTGAGCGCCCTGGCCGCGCTGTTGGGGCGCCAGCCGATCTCGTCGGCGATGGCGACGATCCTGGCCCGCGTCGCCTCCGACACCCCGGGTTGCCCGTTGAGCGCGTAGGAGACCGCGACCTTGGACACTCCCGCCCTGCTGGCGATGTCGGCGATGGTGGGGCGTTTCACCGTTTGATATTAACCGGTCAAGCCGCGTGCCAGGGTTTCGATTCCCGCGTCTCCTTGGCGGCCTCCGCCACGCGCAGGGCGTACGTGGCCCGCTCCGCCCCTTCGACGGGCCCGAGATAGGTGTGCCCGGTCAGGTGGCACCACGCGGGCAGGTCCACGGGCGCGGCCGGATCGGCGGCGATCAGATGGATCACCGCGCCGGGACCGGCCGCGCGCACGTGGGCGCGAAGTTCGAGAAGCAGCTGCACGCAGAGCTTGTCGCCGCCGTCGACTACGAGATCAGGCATGCTTCTAGGAAATCACCCCTTAAGTCCCGTATGTGCCAAACCTTCGACGAACTGCTTCTGCGCCACCACGAACACCACCAGCACCGGCAGCGCGGTCAGCGAGGCCGCGGCAAGCTGCACGTTCCACATGGGCCCGCCGTAGGCGTCCACGAACTGGGTCAGCGCCTGCGGCAGCGTGAACCGTTCCGGCGTGGACAGGAACACGATCGGCTCCAGGTAGAGGTTCCAGCTGTGCAGGAACGTGAAGATGGCCACCGCGCCGACCGCCGGCCGGGCCAGCGGCAGCCCGATCCGCCAGAACGTGGCCAGCCGCCCCAGCCCGTCGACCGCCGCCGCCTCGTCCAGCTCCTTCGGCAGCGCCAGGAAGAACTGCCGCATGATGAACGTGGCCAGCACGCTCGGCGCGCCCAGGATCGGGATGAGGATCAGCGGCCAGTGCGTGTCGGTCAGCCCGGCCGAGTGGAACAGCCGGAACAGCGGCACGATCGTCACCTCGCTGGGGATCAGCAGGCCGACCAGGATGACCAGGAACAGCGCGTTCGAGCCGCGGAAGCGGATGCGCGCGAACGCCCATCCGGCCAGCGACGAGACCGCCAGGGTGCCGAGCGTGACGACCGCGGCGATGTAGAGGCTGTTCCAGTACTGCTGGGCGAACGGCTGCAGCTCGAACACCTGCCGGTAGGCCTCAAGCTGCGGCCGGCCTGGCAGCAGCGAGGGCGGGAACGCGAAGATCTCGCTCACCGGCTTCAGCGACGAGGTGACCATCCACCAGGTCGGGAAGACGAACGGCACACAAAGGACGCACAGCACGCCGTACAGGAGGGTCTTACGCCTCAAGGAACACCCACCTCCTGCGCATCCGCCACTGCAGCACGGTGAGGGCGAGCACGATCACGAAGAGCAGCACCGACAGCGTGGCGCCGTAGCCGAAGTGGTGGAACTGGAAGGCCTGCTGGTAGAGGTAGTAGACCAGCACGGTCGTGGAGGTGCCGGGGCCGCCCTGGGTGAGCACCGCGATCTGGGCGAACACCTGCAGCGACCCGGCCACCGTGATGATCGAGGTGAGCAGCACGGTCGGGCTGATCATGGGCAGTGTGATCCGGGCGAACCTGGTCCACGCCCCGGCGCCGTCCATCCTGGCGGCCTCGTACAGCTCCTTGGGCACGCCCTGCAGCGCGGCCAGGAACAGCACCATGTTGAGCCCGACGTTCTTGAACACCTGCACGCCGATCACCGACACCATCGCGCCCGTCCCCGTACGCAACCAGTTGGGCCCCTCGACGCCCACGGTCTGGAGCAGGGCGTTGACGCCGCCGTTCGACTGGAGCAGGAAGCCCCACACGATCGTCCAGGCGACCAGCGAGACCACCACCGGCGAGAAGAACAGCGTCCTGAACACCACCGTGCCGCGCAGCCGCTGGTTGAGCAGCACCGCCAGCAGCATGGCCAGCGACAGGTTGAACACCACCAGGCCGACGGAGAACAGCGCGGTGGCGCTCAGCACCTCGGGCACGTTGGGGTCGGCGAGCAGTTGCCGGTAGTTGTCGCCGCCGACGAACTCGAACGTGTCGGCCAGCACGTTCCACTCGTGCAGGCTGTAGTAGAGCACCAGGCCGAGCGGGAGGAAGACGAACAGCAGGCTCCCGAGCAGCTGGGGGGCCACGAAGGCGTACCCCACCAGGTGGTCCCTGCGGCTCGCCGTCCACCACGTCGTACGAGCGGGCATCACTTGGCCAGCATCGGCTGGATGGCGGCGCACACCCCGGTCAGCGTCTTCGCCACGTCGGCGCTCGGCTGCCAGAGCTGGTCGAGCTGGGCGCGCACGGTCTGCGCCAGCTCGGCCTGCCCGGCGTGGCTGGGCTTGACCCGGCCGGCGGAGATGCCGTCGATGACGACCTGCTGGAGCTGCTCCGGCTTGAGCAGCGGGTTGCTCTTGGCCAGGCTCTCGGCGGTGAGCAGCTGGGTGCGCGGCGGCGGGAAGTACTGGCCGAGCTTGGCGGAGTTGTCGGGGTTGGAGAGGAACGACAGGAAGTCGGCGGCCTTGGCGGCGTTCGGGCTCTTCTTGATGACGCCGATGCCGGCCTGGCCGATGACGCTGTAGGCGCCCTTCGGACCGGTGGGCAGCGGGATCAGGTCCCACTTGAAGGTGGCGTCCTTGAGCAGCGAGGCGCGGGAGATCTGGGTGATCGTCATCCCCGCCTCACCGGCGAAGAAGTCGGCCGTGGTGCCGGGGGCGGGCAGCGCCTTGTCGGTGAAGATCGCCTTGTGCAGGAAGGTCATCGCCTCGACCATCTCCGGCTTGGCGAAGCCGCAGGTCTTGCCGTCCTCGCTCCACGCCTCGGCGCCCCAGCCGCCCCACACGGTGGCCAGGTTGTCCCAGCCCTTGTAGTCGAAGTCGCGCACCACCAGACCGGCCTTGCCGCTCTCCTTGTTCACGGCGGCGGCCGCCTCGACGGCCTGCTCCCACGTCCAGCCCGCCTTGGGCGGCTTCTGCCCGGCCTGCTTGAGCAGGTCGAGGTTGACGAACACGCCGAAGGGCGAGGTGGAGAACGGGTAGGCGTACAGCTTGCCCTCCTGCTGCCACAGCTTCGTGGTCGCGGGCGCGAGCTGCTCCGGCTGGACCAGGTTGTCCAGCGGCGCGAGCGCGCCTGAGCCGACGAAGTCGGGCGCGGAGTTCTCCAGGATCCAGGCCAGGTCGGGAGCGTTCCCGCCGGCGATCTGCGTGGTCAGGGTCGTCGTGTAGTTCTCGATCGGCAGCGTGTCGAACTTGATCGCCGCCACGTCCTGGTGCGTCTTCCGGTATTCGTCGGCGATCGAGTTGAGCAGGGAGAGGTGTTCGGCGTTGCCGGTCCAGATCGTCATCCGCAGCGTGGCGGGGCCGGTGGCGGCGGGCTCGGAACCCGAGCCACAGGCGGTCAGGACGAGCAGTCCGGCCAGTCCGGCGGCGGCCATGGTGATGCGCATCGGGCGCTCCTAACAAATGGGGGGATCAGTAGCCGGACACGTCCGGCCAGTGGAGTTCGACGCCCTGCTCCTCCAGGCGCTCCTGGAAGGCGGCGAGCAGGGCGGGGTCGGCCCGCACGGCGTGCGGGGCCGTGGACCGGTCGAGGCAGAACGCGGCCAGCGCGCCCGCGGCCTCCCCGATGTTCCACTCGACCGGGTGCAGGCGGTAGCAGCCGTTGGTGATGTGGGTGGTGGCCAGGTTCTTGCCGGCGGGCAGCAGGTTGCGCACGCGGCGGGGGAGCAGCGCGCCGAGCGGCAGCTCGAACGGGCTGCTCGGCACGTCCAGGTAGTTGTCGCCGCCGGTCGAGGGGTGCAGGTCGATCCGGTACATGCCGACGCCGACCGAGTCGGGGTAGCGCGCGGCGCCCTTGTCGCCGCGCACGGCCATGGACAGGTCCTGCTCGACGATCGTGTACTCGCCGAGGATCCGGCGCGACTCCCGTACGTACGGCGCTTGGGCCAGGCCGTCGGCCGAGCCCGTCACGTCGCCGCGCAGCCGCAGCCCCGGCCACCCGGTGCCCCCGTCGGGGCGGGGCGCCTCGGTCTGCAGCCAGTAGAGCACCGACCTGGACAGCTCGCGCGCCGCCGCGAGGTGCTCGGCGGCGTCGGGCACGTCGATGACCGGGCCCTCCATGTAGTCGATCATCGGCCAGTTGACCAGGGTGATGTCGCTGGCGTACGCGCCCGGCGCGAACAGGTCGCGGGCGGCGATCCTGCGGAAGGTCCACAGGTTCCCGTCGCCGGGGTTGCGCCGCTGGTCGGCCCGGACCCGCAGCGCGTCGTCGCCGGGGTTGGGGGTGAAGGAACGCTCGGAGATCTCCAGCGTGCGCGGGTTGGGGCTGCGCCAGCCGAGCAGCGGCCCGCCCCAGAACTCCGGCCGGTACGCCCGCCAGAAGTCGTAGCGCTCAGGCCGGTCGATCGTGTGGTCGCCGTCCACGTGGTCGATGGCGAAGCAGACGGAGACGGCCTGCATGTTCATCGGCTGGGCGGCGGAGGGGGCGCTGGGCTCGCCGGTGTCGGCCTGCGACTCGAAGCCGGTCACGTACTCGGTGCCGGTGAGCGGCAGCAGCTCGCCGGTCTCGGTGGCGTCCAGCACGTACGGCGCCGCGACCCAGATCTCGTCGCCGGGATCGTCGCGGTGCGCGAGCCGCACGGCCGTCACCCGGTCGCCGTCCACCTCCGCCCCGACCGGCCGGTACGGCTGCAGCACGGTCAGCCGACCGCCGCCCCGGTAGGGAGCCAGCATGGCCTCGATCACCGCCACCGCCACCCGCGGCTCGTGACAGAGCGGGCTCACGTGGCCGGCGCCCGGGTTGAGCTCCTTCCAGGCCCGGGCGGCCTCGGTCAGCGGGTAGTGGCGGCGGTAGTAGTCGCGGATGCCGTCGCGCAGCGCCCGGTAGCTCGCGGTCACGCCGAACCGCTCGACCCACGTGTGCTCGTCGGGCGGGACGGCCTGGCTGGTCAGCTGGCCGCCGAGCCAGTCGTACTCCTCGGTCAGCACCACCTTCCGCCCGGCCCGCAGGGCGGCCAGCGCCGCGGCGACCCCTCCGAGGCCGCCCCCGACGATCAGCACCTCGGTGCTCGACTCGCGCAAATCCGGTCCTTTCCTCTGCGTACGGGCATTCATTCGGGTTGGGGCTTTCATGTGCGTACGGGCGCCAGCGTGACGCCCTCGGTGTACTGGCACGGCAGCAGCCGCTGGGCGGGTGAACCGCCCTCGACCAGCTCGGTCAGGTCCTCCACCGCCTGGCGCCCCATCTCCCTGCGGGGGATGCGGAAGCCGGTGAAGTCGACGTCGGTGGGCGCGGGCCGCGTCGGATCGCCCAGCGTGATCACCGACAGGTCGCCGGGGACGGAGACGCCGCGCCTGGCCAGCACGTCGGTCAGGGCGACGCCGTCGGCGTACTCCTCGGCCAGCACCGCCGTCGCCGCCGCGGCCAGCACCCGCTCGGCCATCTCCGCCGGCTCGCCCGGGTCGAGCCGCAGCGGCTCGGGCACGGACTCGGCGTAGCCGCGGTAGCGGTCGACGTAGGACTCGGGGCCGCGGCCGTGGCCGAGGTAGGCGATGCGCTCGTGGCCCATCGCCCGCGTCCGCGCGACCAGCTCACCGACGGCGGCCGGATAGTCGGCGCCGACGTACGGCACCGTGCCGCCCGCGTCGTCGCGGCGGCCGACCGACACGAACGGGTAGCCCTCGGTCACCAGCCTGGCCAGGTCTTCCCGGTCCAGCTCGCGGCCCAGCAGCACGCACCCGTCGGCCAGCCGGAGCCGGTGGTCCTGGTGGTAGACCCGCTTGCGCCCGTCGACCGTGGGGGCGCTGGTGAACAGCAGCAGATCGCAGCCGCGCTGCTCGGCGCACTCCTCGATGCCGATCAGGAACGGGTGGAAGAAGTCGCCGGTCGCGCTGGGGAAGACGGGCTCGTAGGTGAAGACGCCGAGGATGCGGTTGCGCCCGGCCGCCAGCCTGCGGGCCGCCGGGTCGGCGACGTAGCCGGTCTCCTTGATCACCCGCAGCACGCGGTCCCGGGTCTCGGCGGGAATCCGGGACTCGGCGTCGGCGCGGTTGTTGAGCACCAGGGAGACGGTGGTCTGGCTGACGCCGGCCAGCCGGGCGATGTCGCGCTGGGTCAGGCGGCGTGAAGGGACGGGGGGAGGCATGCGGCGATCCTAGCTAATGCGCATTAGCGCGGGATGATGCCTGGAATTGTTCGCCGCGCGGCATCGTGGTGTCAAGAGTTGCCGCAGTGCTAATCCGGATTAGCGAATTTCCGCCGCATTTCGGGGCCCGGTCGCCGGCGTCGTGAGGGGGAGCGTGACCTCGACCCGGGTGCCCGTGCCCGGCTCGCCGGTCACGACGCAGCTGCCGCCGAGCTCGGCCGCCCGCTCGCGCATCGAGCCGAGCCCGACGCCCGCCCGGTGCGACTCGGGCAGCCCCCGGCCGTCGTCGGCGATCAGCATCCGCAGCACCCCCTCCTCCCGGCGCACGGCGATCGTGGCCCGCGACGCGCCCGCGTGCCTGCGGACGTTGGTCAGGGCCTCCTGGACGATGCGGTAGACCGCCACCTCCACGGCCGCCGGCAGGTCGGACAGGTCGCCGCCGATCTCCACCTCCACCTCGACATCGGCCACCTCGACATCGGCTCCGGCGCCGGAGGACGACCGGGCGGCCAGGTCCCGCACCGCGCCGGCCAGGCCCAGGTCGTCGAGCGCGGGCGGGCGCAGGCCGTACACGAGCTCGCGGATGTCGCTCGTCACGGCGCCCATGCCGGCGTGCAGCTCGCGCAGCAGGTCGTCGGCGGCGTCGGGGGAGTTCTTGAGGCTGAGCCGGGCCATGGTGATGGTCATGGCCATCGCCGACAGGGTCTGGCCGAGTCCGTCGTGCAGGTCGCGGCGCAGGCGGCGGCGCTCCTCCTCCCTGGCCGTCAGGATGCGCTCTCGTGAACGTTGCAGGTCGGCGGCCATGCGCACGGCGTGCGCCACGTCGGCCGCGTACGGGGTGAGCGTGGCCAGGACGCGCTCGTTGTGCGCGGCGGGGAAGCGGCGCGGCCCCGGCGGGCCGACGAGCAGACGGCCGACGCGGGTGCCGTGCCAGACCAGCGGCACCTCGCGCGCGGCCGGCCCGACCCGCCCGCTCTCGACGTAGCGGGGCTCGCCGTCGGCCACCTCCACGGCCACCCCCTCGACCGCGAGCCCGTCACGCAGCACGCTGACCACCGAGGTCAGCGCCTCGGCCGGGTCACCGCGGCGCACGGCCTGGGTCAGCCGCCCGGCGAGCACGCCGGGGTCGCCCACCGCGCCGTACAGGAGCAGGTCGACGGCCCGTTGCAGGGCGCGGCGCAGCGGCTGGAAGAACGCGCCGGCGAACAGCGCGGCGGTGATCCCGGCCACCTGGTCGTATCCGGAGACCACCAGCCCGGACAGCGCGCCGGCGCCGAAGTAGACGGCGCTGACCACGACCACCAGGCCGGCCGCGACGAGGGCCCGGCTGACGACGGTGTCGATCCCGTAGAGCCGGTAGCGCATGACCGAGAACGCCACCGCGAACGGGATCGCCGCCGCCCACACGATCGACGGCCACATGAACACCGGCCAGATCGCGGCCAGGACCAGGAAGACGATGTAGCCGACGAAGGCGAACAGCGGCCAGCCGATCTGCCGGCGCGTGACCGGGTCGGCCCGCCGGATCCGGGCCAGCAGCGACAGCGCCGCAAGCGCCATCGCCGTGTAGATGCCCGCCCAGCCGACGACGTCCACGACCTCCAGGTACGGCGCCAGCGCGGGGATCCCCAGCGGGCTGGGGATGACCTCCGGGTACGGGTACCCCGCGCGGGGCGCCGTCATCCGGAACAGGTTGTGCACCGTCGCGGCCGTGATCGCCAGGCAGCCCAGCCACAGCGCGGGCCGCCAGCGCCGGGAGGGCAGCCGGCCGTCCGGCGAGTACAGCGGCAGCACCATCGTCAGCGCCAGCCCGCACACCGCCCAGCCGAGCTGCATCGGCACCCGGAACCAGCCGGCCAGGGCGAGCTCACCGCCGGCGGCGGCGCGGAACATCAGCGCGCCGGACACGTCGCTGATCCCGGCGGCCAGACCGCCCGCGCACATGAGCCAGGCCATGTTCAGCCGGGGCCTGTGGTGGATGAGGAACGCGCCGACCGCCGGGAAGGTGAAGACGACGGCGGACTGCGGGCTGACCGTCTTGTCCGGGGTCCACTCGGCGGGCAGGCCGAGCCAGATCAGGATGGTGGCCAGCCCCAGGACCGGCGAGGCCACGGCCATCGCGGTGGCCACGACGGCCGCACCACTCATCCGCCGGACACGTCCGGGGTCGTCTGTCGTGTCGGCGAGTTCGGCCATCGTGCTGCACTCCGCCTTCCCCGCCCGAGCCCCGGCGCGCCCGTCCGTCCTGGCCCCGCGAAACGGGCGGGGCCAGGACAGAATAGGCGTTACCCGACCGTCACGGTGGCCCTGGCGGCGACGTTCGTGCCCGCCACCTGGCCGGTCACCGTGAACGTGCCCGGCTGGGCGTACCGTTCGGGGCCGACGGCCTCCCAGGTGACGGTCACCGAGCTGTCCCTTGAGCCGTCGTTGTAGGTGGCGACGACGGTCCCCGGCAGCGACGGGGTGACCCCGGCCCTGGTCGTGACGGCCACGTTCTCGCGGGTGATGAACTTCTTCACGCCGACGGCGAGGCCGTCGCCGGCGTACCGGCCGCTCCAGCGGCTCGGCAGCTGCAGCCGCTTCGAGACGTCCTCGGTCCCGCCGGTCCCGAGCGAGATCACGTACGCGTCGCGGTCGTCGATGCTCTCCCAGTACGCCACGTGCCCGCCGAAGCCCAGCTCGGCCGGGTCGTGCTCCTTCATGAACAGCGCCCGCCCGCGCGACATCAGCCACGTCCCGGCCGGATCGTCGCCGGGCCGCGCCAGCATGCGGTCGATCCAGTACGAATCGCCGCCCTTCTCCTCGTCGTGGATCCGCTGCATCATCCGGCGCGGGTGGTAGCCCACGGGCTCGTCCGGCACGGGATCGGCCCCGGTGAGCACCGGCAGGCCGAGATCGTCCTGAGCCGCCTGGGAGGGCGCGACGCCCAGCGAGGCGGCGAGCGCCAACACGGCCAGACACACCGACGTTCTGCGCACGTGCTCCTCCTACTTCGCCTGGGGGATCGTCGGGAGCCAGACCCGCATGGTCGCGGGCCCCCGGTTCCCCCACCGGTGGTAGGGCACCAGCCGCAACCGCACGTCGGCGCCGTCCTCGGGAGCACCCGCGGCCCCGTACGGCCAGCCACCGCCGTCAGCGGAGCCGCCGATCGAGGCGGTCACCTCCAGCTCGACCACACCCTCGGCCCCATCGTCGGCCGGCCGCTCCACCGGCGGCTCGGTACTTACCGTCAGATCGCCCAGCGGCGGCTCGTCGGCCACCGACTCCGCGCAGTAGACCAGAGGCCCCCGCTCGACCGCCGCACTGCCCCGCAGCGCGTCGATCCGCCGGTCGGGGAACGTCCACCTCGGCCGTATCGGCAGTTCGAGCCGGAGCTCGTCGCCGGCCCGCCACGGCCCCTCGACGTGCACGTACCCGGGACTCACCGGCCGCACGACCGGCCCGTCGGGCAGCGGCGCGTCCCGCGCGGAGACGGGCACGCGCGCCAGCGTCGCGTCCGCCGCCCAGGCGGGCACGCGCAGGCCGATGCGGCCCGCGCCGTCGTCCACCACCCGCACCCGCACCGAGCCGGTCCATGGGTAGCCGGTCTCCACCCGCACCGCCAGCCGCCCGTGCCGGATCTCCGACGGCGTGAAGTGGTGCAGCACGATCCCGTCGCCGGCCCCGGCGGCCAGGTAGGCGGGCAGGGACGCCAGCGTGCGGGCGATGTTGTTCGGGCAGCAGGACACGTCGAACCAGGGCGAGCGCAGCCCGCCCTCCGCCGCGTGGTTGACGCCGTCGTGCGGCACCGCCGGCACCCGTACCTGCAGCGGGTTGGCGTAGAAGAACGAGCGGCCGTCCAGCGCCACGCCGGTCGCGAGCATGTTGTAGAGCGTGCGCTCGGTCAGGTCGGCGTAGCGGACGTCGCCGGTGGCCAGCAGCAGCCGGTGCGCCAGCATGACGGAGGCGATGCTCGCGCAGGTCTCGTTGTAGGCCCGGTCGGGCGGCAGCTCGTAGTCCTCCCCGTACGACTCGTCGGCATGCCTCGAGCCCATGCCGCCGGTCAGGTGGGTACGCCGCGCGACCGTCCGCTCCCACTGGGCCTCGACCGCCTTCAGCAGCTCCTGGTCCCCGGTCTCGACCGCCACGTCCACCACGCCGGAGGCCAGGTAGAGCGCGCGGACGACGTGCCCGCGGAACACCTGCGCCTGCCTGACCGGCACGTCGTCCTGGTAGTAGCCGCGGCCGAAGGGGATGTCGGCCAGCGCGGGCAGCCCGCGCCGCTCGACGAAGCGGCGGGCCATCTCCAGGTAGCGCTCGGTGCCGGTGGCCCGGTAGAGCTCGACCAGCGCCATCTCGATCACGGGGTGGCCGCAGGTCTCGGCGCCGTCCATGAAGCGGCGGCACACGTGGTCGGCGGCCTTGAGGACGACCTCCGCCAGCAGGTCCTGGCCGTGCGTGCGCAGCCTGGCCACGCCCGCCTGGATGAGGTGGCCGTAGCAGTAGAGCTCGTGGCCCCACTCGAAGTCGGTGTAGCGGCTGCCGGACCAGCGCGTGTTGAGGTAGCCGTCGCCCTCCTGCGCCTGCGCCACCGTCTCGGCCAGCGCGGGCAGCCCCGGATGGCCGGCCCAGGCCATGGCTTCGAGCAGCTTGTAGATCTCCGAGTCGCTGAACTCCCGCCCCCGCCGGGGTCGCTCGCCCCTGAAGTTGCCGATCCAGCCTTCTCGTTCCTCCCATTCCCGGCAGTGGTCGATCGTGACCTCGCGGTTGAGCGCGGCCCGGTCGCCCCAGAAGCCGGGCGAGAGGCGTACCGCGTCGAGGCCGAGGGGGGCGAGGACGCCCGATGAGGGCAGGACGGGATTAGCCACGCAGAGCTCCTGACATGAATCCGCGCACGTAGTGGCGCTGCAGCACGATGAAGAGGATGAGGCAGGGGATGGCCATGACCATGACGCCGGCCTGGAGCATGCCGTAGTCGACGGCCCCGAACGTGTGCTGCGTCATGCTGACCACGGCCACCGGCAGCGTGAACGACGAGCCGTCGTTGAGCAGGATGAGCGGGGCGAAGAAGTCGTTCCACGAGGCGAGGAAGGCGAACAGCCCCACCGTGATCAGCGCCGGCCGCACGGCGTGCAGCAGCACCCTGGAGAAGGCCCGGAACGTGCCGCACCCGTCCACCAGCGCCGCCTCCTCCAGCTCGCGCGGCAGCGCCTCGAACGCGTTGCGCATCATGAACAGCGCGAACGGGAGCTGGAACATCACGAACACCAGCGACAGCCCGACCAGGGAGTTCTGCAGGCCGAGATAGCCGAGCAGGACGTAGAGCGGGATCAGGATCGTCGCGTACGGCACCATGAGGATCGCCAGCGTGGCCAGGAACAGCAGGTTCTTGCCCGGGAAGTCGAACCGGGCGAACCCGTAGCCGCCGAGCGCCGAGACGACGAGCGTGCCGCCCACCGTCATGCCGGACACCAGAACGCTGTTGGTCGCGTACGTGTCCAGGCCCTCGCCGAACCTGGCCATCTCCAGGTAGTCGGACGGCTCCTCCAGCGAGGCGTAGCCGCTCCACACCAGTGGGAACAGGAACAGCACCGCCAGCGCGGAAAGCGTGAGGTAGCGGCTCACCGCAGCCTCCTCATCATCAGCGTGTTGAGCCCGACCAGGGCCGCGAGCAGCACGACCGACAGGGCCGCCGCGCCGCCGAGGTCGAAGCGGAAGAAGGCGTCGCGGTAGACGACCATGACCATGGAGACCGTGCTGTTGTCCGGGCCGCCGTTGGTGAAGACGAAGAACTGGTCGAAGGCCAGCAGCGAGCCGGTGACGCTGAGGATCAGCATCAGCGCCAGCGTCGGGCGCAGCAGCGGCAGCGTGATCTTGGTGAGGATCTGCCACCGGTTGGCCCCGTCGCTCCTCGCGGCCTCGTACACCTCGGTGGGGATCGCCTGGAGGCCGGTCAGCAGGATGAGCATGTTGAACCCGGCGAAACGCCACAACACCAGCGTGATCGTGGAGAACAGCGCCATGTTCGGGGTGCCGATCCACTTCACCGGCTCGCTCGTGATGCCGATCGCCTGGAGCATGGGGTCGATGGGGCCGAAGTCGTTGTTCAGCATCCCGTAGAAGAGCAGGCCGGCCGCGGCGAAGCCGACCGCGCCCGGCAGGAAGAACGCGGTCCTGAAGAAGGCGATGCCGGGCCTGCGCTCCTGCACCAGCAGCGCCAGCCCGAGCGCCACGCCCGACAGCAGGACCGTGGTGATCACCGTGTACTTCAGCGTGAACCCGACCGCGTCGATGAACAGCGGGTTGTCGGCGATCTTGAGGTAGTTGTCCGGCGCGTTGAAGGTGGCCGGGCCGAGCAGCGGCCAGCGGTTGAGCGACATCCAGACGACGAGTACGAGCGGCGCGACGAACAGCACGCCCACGATGACCGCCGTCGGGGCCGCGTACAGCCAGCCCTGCACCTTCCTGCCGCGCCACCGGGCGGGCGGCGCCGCGTGTGCCGCCCGCCCGGATCTCGTGACCGTCAGCGTCATTGCTGCAGGGACGTCGTGATCTCGGCGTTCAGCTGCGCGACCTTCGAGGCGTCGCCGAACACCGCCTCACGGGCCAGGCGCAGCCACGGGCCCTGCGGGTCGTTGTAGGTCTGGCCGAAGCGCAGCGCGAAGGGGGTCTGGCCCTTGGCCACCAGCGAGTTGATCAGCACCACTCGCGGGTCCTCCGAGGAGTACTTGTTGCCGGCCAGGTCGGTGCGCGCGAGCACGTCCTTGTTCTTGGCCATGACCTCGACCTGGGCGTCGTCGGAGACCGTCCAGGACAGGAACTCCCAGGCCGCGTCGGCGTGCTCGCTGGTGGCGGAGATGCCCACCGAGTCGCCGCCGACGAACGTGGACTCGCCGCCGTCGGGGCCCGCGATCGGGGTGACGCCGATCTTCATGTCCTTGGGCATCAGGCCGAGCGTGGTCGAGGGCATCGGCATGACGCCGATCTCGCCCTTGGGGAAGAAGCCGGTCCAGGTCGGGCCCTGCTCCTCCTTGGCGGTCGGGCCCGTGGCCTTCTTCTCGTACAGCTCGCGCCAGATCTTGAACACCTCGGTCATGGCGGGCTGGTCGTTGAGCGAGGCCGTGCCGTCGTCATTCATGACCTGCGCGCCCGCGGCCCAGACCGACGGCCAGAAGGTGAAGACGTAGCAGCCACCGCAGTTGCCGCCGAAGAAGGTGCCGTGCACCTTGCCGTCCTCGCCCAGCTTCTCCTGGATCGTGGTGGCGTGCTGGGCGAACTCCTTGAGCGTCTTCGGCCCCTGCTCGGGGTCGAGGCCGGCCTTCTCGTACAGGTCCTTGTTCCAGAACCAGACCGACAGGTCCAGGGTGTGCGGGAGCGTGTACCGCCGGTTGTCGAGCGTGCCGAGCTTCATGTGCGAAGGGGCGAGCTTGTCCTTGTACGGCAGCGCCGCGATCCGGTCGGTGATGTCCATGAACAGGCCCTGGGAGGTGTAGTTCGGGACGAAGATGACGTCGGCCGCGAAGACGTCGGGCAACTGCTTGGCCCCGGCCGCCGCCGCGATGCGGGGCTGGTAGTTGTCGGTCGGGATGACGGTGAGCCTGACCTGGTTCTTGTGGCTGCTGTTGTAGGCCTGGACCAGGCGCTCGGTCTGCGTCTGGGTGGCCGCGCGGGTCCACATGGTGATCGTCACGGGACCGTCAGCGGGCGTGGCGCCGCCGCCTCCTCCGCCACCGGGACTGCCGCAGGCCGCGGCTGTGAGCGCTAACACACCTAGGAGGGAGATCCCGGCCGGCCTTCGTCTCATGATGTGCTCCTGGACTTAAAGGTTTTCGGAAACGTAGAAGAAACGTGAGGCCCTGTCAATGGGTGCTAAGGTGCACAGTGGTTCACCATTCACCGAAAAGGGTTTCGACATATGGCGGTTAAGCGGGCGACCATCAACGATGTGGCCTCGCTGGCGGGGGTATCGATCGCCACGGCCTCCAAGGCGCTCAACGGGCGCCAGGACGTGCGGGCGGCCACGCGCGAGCGGGTGCTCGCCGCCGCGGCCGAGCTCTCCTTCCAGCCGAACGCCCTGGCCAGAGGGCTGCTGTCCGGGCAGACACGGACCGTGGGGCTGCTCACCTCCGACAGCGTCGGCCGGTTCGGCATCCCTGTGCTGCTCGGCGCGGAGGACGCGTTCGGGGCCGGGGAGATGGCCGTGCTGCTCTGCGACGCGCGCGGCGACGCGATCAGGGAGCAGCACCACATCAGGGCGCTGCTGTCGCGGCGGGTCGACGGGCTGATCGTGGTGGGCGAGAGCACCAACCCGCGGCCGTCGATCAGCAAGGACCTGCCGGTGCCGGTCGTCTACGCGTACGGGCCGTCGGAGGATCCGGCCGACGTCTCGTTCGTCCCCGACGACGTCGGGGCGGCGGCGATGGCCGTCAACCACCTGCTGGCACTCGGCCGGCGGCGGATCGCCCACGTCACCGGGCCCGCCCACTACAAGGCGGCCCGCGACCGCGAGGAGGGCTTCCGCCAGGCGCTGGCCGAGGCCGGCGTCGCCCAGGCGGGGCGGACGCTGTCCGGGGTGTGGTCGCAGCGGTGGGGGCGGCACGCGGCGGAGATGCTGCTCATGGCCGAGCCGGAGATCGACGCGGTGTTCTGCGGCAGCGACCAGATCGCGGCCGGGTTCGTCGAGGCGGTGCGGGAGCGGGGGCGGCGGGTGCCGGACGACGTGGCCGTGGTGGGCTACGACAACTGGGAGGTGCTGTCCACCGAGACGCGGCCCGCGCTGACGACCGTGGACATGAACCTGGAGGTGCTGGGGCGGACGGCGGCGCAGCACCTGTTCGCGGCGATCGACGGCAAGGCTACTCCCGGCGTGCACACCCTGCCGTGCCAGCTCGTCATCCGCGACTCCACCTCACCCCCCGGGGTGTCCTGACACTTCCGGGGGGTTTGTCACAAGGTGGTCAGGAGGCGGCGCAGGTGTACGAGCTCACGGTGGCGGTGCCGCCGGGGCGGGTGACCTGGAAGCCGAAGCCGGTCGAGCCGCCCGCCCCCAGGTTGCCGTTGTAGCCGGCGTTGCGGGCCGTCACGGTCTGCCCGCTGGTCGTCAGCGTGGCGTTCCAGGAGCCGGCGATCGTGTGCCCGGACGGCAGCGTGAAGGTGACCGTCCAGCCGGTGACCGGCGCGGTGCCGGTGTTGGTGACCGTGGCCTGCACCACGTACCCGTTGCCCCACTGGCTCTGCACCGACCCGGTGGCCGTGCAACCGCCGCCCCCGCCCGAGGTGGTGGTGAACGCCGTGGTGGCCGAGTTGCCCGACAGGTTGCCGGCCCCGTCGCGGGCGCGGACGTAGACCTCGTACCGGGTGGCCGGGCTCAGCCCGGAGAGGGCGATCGAGGTGGTGGCGCTCTGCCCGAGCAGTGTGTCGGTGCTGCCCTGCTTGCGGTAGACGTCGTACCCGGCCAGCCCCGAGCCGCCCGCGTCCGTGCTGGCCGCCCAGGTCAGGGTGGCGCCGGTGGCGGTCACGCCGGTCGCCGAGGGGGTGCCGGGCGTGGTCGGGGCGGTGGTGTCGGGGATGCCGCCGCCGAAGAACGTGGCTTCGCGCGAGGTCGCGGCGATGCCGTTCGTGCCGTTGAAGATGCGCTGCCCCCACGAGGTCAGGCTAGCGGCGTTGAAGTCGGTGACCATGTCGAGGTATTCGACGCCGCCGCCGTTCCCGCTCCAGGACCAGCCGATGTAGCCGAGGCCGCGTGACTGCGCCTGCGCCATGATCGTGTCCTCGTCGGGGTCGCCGTCGGAGTGGTTGTGCCCGAACTCCCCGATGACCAGCGGCAGGCCGGCGCTCTGGAAGGCGTTCAGATAGGCGTTGATCTCGGCGGCCGTGTCGAAGACGCCGTACATGTGGATGGAGAAGACGGTGTTGCGCTGCGGGTCGGCGGCGGCGACGGCCTGGGCGTTGTCGCGCATGGTGAACTGCCAGTCCTGGCCCCAGTTGGGCGCGTCCACCATCAGCAGGTGCTGGAAGCCGAGCGCGCGCATCCGGCTGATCGCGCCGGTGGTCGCGGCGGTCCAGGAGGAGGCGTTGTTGTTGCCGATCGGCTCGTTGCCGATGTTGACCACGATGAAGTCCTCGGTGCCGGTGAGGGCACTCTTGACGCTGTTCCAGTAGTCGACGGCCTGGTCCAGCGGGTACGCCCCGCTCTGCTCGCCGTACCCGGTGGTGTCGTGGTTTTCGAGCACGCATATTAACCGGTTCTGCCGGCAGAGGGAGACGACGTTGGCCACGTCGGCCGCCCCGTTGGCGGGCCACCGGCCGCCGCTCAGCACCACGCGCACGGTGTTGGCGCGCAGGGCCTTGATGTCGGCGAAGGAGCCGGTCTGGCCGGTGTACCAGGTGTGCGCGTGGCTGACGCCGCGCATGACGAACGCGTTCCCGTTCGCCTCCAGGATTCTCGTGCCGCTGACCCGTAACCCGACAGCCGCGTGCGCGGGAGCCGGGGCGATGAGCATCGAGATCAGGAGCGACAGGAGCGCCGCCGTGGCGGGCCCGAGTCGGTTGGTCATGAGGGTGCCCTTCTGCTGCCGTTAACCGGTTAGGTCCTGCACGGGGCACATGCTCTGCGGAATCAGCCGTGACGTCCAGAAAGCCACCCGAAGGCGGTCAGGAACGCCTGGACCGGGGTGAAACTTTCACTCCGACCGTTCGTCCCTGAGGGTCGGCAGGCCCGCGGCCAGGGCCTTGAGCCCGCGGACGAGCGTGGGCAGCAGCACCGGGCACAGGGCGGCCAGCTCGGGGTCCTCGGCGTAGACCTGGACCAGCGTGGGCGGCGGGTTGGCCGCCGGGTAGAGCGTGCTGGCCAGGCTGCTCGCGGCGGCGACCAGCTCCAGGCCCTCCCGCTCGGTCAGATCGCTGACCGCCGCCACCTCGGCGCCCAGCTCGGTGACGATCGTGATGATCGCACGCTTGAACGTGCGGGCGGCCTCGACGGAGACGTTGTGTTCGAGGCTGGTGGAGGTGTGGCCGAGCAGGTCGCAGAGCAGCGTCCGCTCGGTGATCGTCTCGGCCAGCACGGTCACCGCCTCGCCCGCGCCGTCGGCCGCCCGCAGGCGGGGAGTGGCGGTGTCGGCCCACTGCCGCCATTCCTCGGCGGCCAGCTCCAGGTAGATCTCCTCGCGGGTGCCGAAATAGCGCACGATGTTGGACTTCGCCAGCCCGACGGCCTCGGCGACCGCGCCCAGGCTGACGTTGCGCACGCCGGAGGTGCGGGCCAGCTCGCGCGCGGCGTCAAGGATCGCCTCGCGTCGCTGCTGCTTGTGCTCGGGCCGCCTGGCCCGGCGGAATGCCGCCCTCGTCATGTCCGTCTCAGCATACTGGCCTTACTTAAGGGAACGCCGTTCACTTGTTAAGGGTACGGTGTTCTGTTAGCGTCCCGAATACACCGGTACAGAAAAGAGATGGCGAGTGACCGAGATCAGGATGAAGGTGAACGGCGACGTCGCCGCGCTCGACGTCGAGCCATGGGTGAGCCTGCTCGACGCGCTGCGCGAACGCCTCGGCGTGACCGGGCCGAAGAAGGGCTGCGACCAGGGCGCCTGCGGCGCCTGCACGGTGCTGGCCGACGGCGTGCGGATCAACTCCTGCCTGGCCCTGGCCGTCCAGTACGACGGCCGCGAGATCACCACGATCGAGGGCGTGGACCACCCGCTGCAGGAGGCGTTCGTCCGCAACGACGGCCTCCAGTGCGGCTACTGCACCTCCGGCCAGATCTGCTCGGCCATCGGCATGCTGGCCGAGCACGCGGCCGGCATGCCCAGCGCGGCCGGCGGCTCGGGCGAGCTGAGCGAGGACGAGGTCAGGGAGCGGATGAGCGGCAACCTGTGCCGCTGCGGCGCCTACAACGGCATCGTGGACGCGATCATGGAAGTGGCCCGGTGAAACCGTTCGCTTACGTCAAGCCGGCCGACGTAGAGGCCGCCCTGCACGCCGCCGCCACCGAGCCGGGCGCCAAGTTCCTCGGCGGCGGCACCAACCTGGTCGACCTGATGCGCGAGGGCATCGAGCAGCCGCAGACGGTCGTGGACGTCACCGGGCTGCCCTTCGACACGGTCGAGGACCTGCCCGACGGCGGGCTGCGCATCGGCGCCCTCGTCCGCAACAGCACCCTGGCCGCCGACCCGCGCGTGCGAGACCGCTACCCGGCGCTGTCGCAGGCGCTGCTGTCGGGCGCCTCCGGCCAGCTGCGCAACATGGCCACCGTGGGCGGCAACCTGCTCCAGCGCACCCGCTGCCTCTACTTCTACGACACCGCCTCCGCCTGCAACAAGCGCGAGCCCGGCAGCGGCTGCGACGCGCTCGACGGGTTCAACCGGAGCTGCGCGATCCTGGGCGTCAGCGACAGTTGCATCGCCACCCACCCCTCCGACATGTGCGTGGCGCTGGCCGCCCTGGACGCCGTCGTCGAGGTACGCGGCACCGGCGGCACCCGCCGCGTCCCGGTGACCGACCTGCACCGGCTCCCCGGCGACACCCCCGAGATCGAGACCGACCTGGCCCCCGGCGAGCTCATCACCGCGGTCGAGCTGCCGCCGACCCCGGCGAACTCCCGCTACCGCAAGGTCCGCGACCGGGCTTCGTACGCGTTCGCCCTGGTCTCGGTGGCCGCCGCGCTGGAGGTGAGCGACGGCACGGTGACGCTGGCCCGGCTGGCGCTCGGCGGCGTCGCCCCCAAACCCTGGCGCGCCCGCGAGGCCGAGCGGCTGCTGACCGGCGGCCCGGCCGACGAGGCGGCGCTCCGGCGCGCGGCCGAGGCCGAACTGGCCGTGGCGAGCGTACGCGACGGCAACGCGTTCAAGACCGCGCTCGCCACCTCCACGATCGTGGCCACGCTGCGCGAGCTGAGCAAGGAAGGGGCCGTGCGATGAGCATCAAGTACGCCGAGGCCGAGCCGGCCACGACCGAGTCCGCGAAGTACGTCGGCCGCGCGGTCGACCGGGTCGACGGCCCGGCCAAGGCCACCGGCCAGGCCCGCTACGCCGCCGAGCACTCCTACCCCGACCTGGCCTACGCGGCGCTCGTGCACGCCACGATCCCGCGCGGCCGCGTCACCGCCATCGACACGGCGGCGGCGCGCGCGGTGCGCGGCGTGATCGACGTGCTCACCCACGAGAACGTCCCGGCCATGAAACCGCCGCCCAAGCGCAGCGTCCTCGACCTCAGCTCGATGGTCTCCGGCACCACGGTCAACTACCTGGGCACCGACGAGGTGCACTGGAACGGCCAGCCGATCGCCGTCGTGGTCGCCGAGACGCTGGAGACCGCCCGGTACGCGGCGTCGCTGGTGCGGCCCTCGTACCAGGAGCTGCCCGCCGCGACCTCCTTCGAGGCGGAGCAGCACAAGGCCGTCCCGCAGAAGAGCAGCCTGATCTCCGAGGCATCGGCGAACAAGGGGGACGCGCCGGCCGCGCTGGCCGCCGCGCCGTACGCGGTCGACCTGACCTTCTCGACGCCGCCGCAGAGCCACAACGCGATCGAGCCGCACGCCTCCACCGCGGTCTGGGACGGAGACCGGCTGACGCTGCACGAGGGCACGCAGAACATCGCCTGGACGCGCCGGCACCTGGCCCTGCGGTTCGGCGTGCCGGAGAAGTCGATCAGGATCCTGTCGCCCCACGTCGGCGGTGGTTTCGGAGGGAAAGGCTCGGTCTGGGCGGGCACGCTGCTCGCCGTCCTGGCCGCACGGGTGACCGGCCGCGCCGTACGGCTGGCGCTCACCCGCGAGAGCGTCTACCACACGGTCGGCGGGCGCACCGCCAGCACCCAGCGGGTCGCCCTGGGCGCGGACGCGGACGGCCGGCTGACCGCGCTGATCCACACCAGCGTGTCCAGGACCGGCCGCACCGGCGGCTCGGGGGAGCAGATCACCTCCGGCTCCCGGCACCTCTACGCCGCCCCCAACATCCACCTGCAGCAGAACGTGGTCCAGCTCGACCTGCTGGCCAACACGTTCATGCGGGCCCCCGGCGAGTCCATCGGCACCTTCGCGATGGAGTCGGCCGTGGACGAGCTGGCCTGGGAACTGGGCATGGACCCGATCGAGCTGCGCATGCGCAACGAGCCCGAGCGCGATCCGCTGGGCGGGCAGGAGTTCTCGGGGCGGCGGCTGCGGGAGGCGTACGCGCTGGGGGCCGAGCGGTTCGGCTGGAGTCGGCGCGATCCTCAGGCCGGGGCCATGCGCGACGGGAAATGGCTGGTCGGCATGGGGGTGGCCACGGCCTACCACCCGTCGCTGCAGATGATGGCGAGCATGACCGTGCGGCTGGAGGCCGACGGCACGCTCGTGGTGCGCTGCGGCCTGCAAGAGATGGGCATGGGGACGGCGACCGTACAGGCCCAGATCGCCGCCGACGAGATGGGCCTGCCGCTGGAGAAGGTACGCGTGGAGTACGGCGACTCCGACCTGCCGCCGGGCCCGGGGGCAGGCGGCTCGATGCAGACCGCGACCGCCGCGGCGGGCGTGATAGCCGCCTGCGCCAAGCTCAAGCGCACGCTGACCGGCCTGGCCCGCCGCGCACCCGGCTCACCCCTGAGCGGCACCCGCCCCGCCGACGTGCAGGCCCGAGACGGAGGACTCTACGCCGGGGACCGCGGCCTCACCTACAAGGAGATCCTCTCCGCCGCCGGCCGCGACCACGTGGAGGCCGGGGTCAAGTCGAACACGCTGACCTTCATGACCAAGTTCCTGCGCGAGCGCAGGAAGTGGGTGAAGGCGGCGACCGGGGCGCAGTTCTGCGAGGTGCGGGTCGATCCCGACACCATGGAGGTACGGGTGTCGCGCTGGCTCGGCGTCTTCGACGCCGGCACCATCGTCAACGCCAGGACGGCGGCCGGCCAGCTGCGCGGCGGGATCGTGATGGGCCTCGGCCTGGCGCTGTCGGAGCACACCCTGATCGACCCCCGCACCGGGCGTGTCGTCAACCCGAGCCTGTCGGAGTACCACATGCCGGTGCACGCCGACGTTCCGCACATCGACGTGGAGTGGCTGAACGAGCCGGACCCGACGATGCCGCTGGGCCTGCGCGGGATCGGGGAGGTGAGCATCACGGGGGTCGCCGCGGCTGTGGCCAACGCCGTGCGCCACGCGACGGGCAAGCGTGTCGCGGACCTGCCGATCACGCTCGACAAGCTGCTGTAGCTCTAGGCTGCTGTGTCGACGCTCGTCGAGGAGGTAGTTGCCCATGTCACGTCCGCCGTTCCCGCCGTTCACCGAGGAGAGCGCCCGGCTCAAGGTCCAGGCCGCCGAGGACGCCTGGAACACGTGCGACCCCGACCGGGTCGCGATGGCGTACACGGAGGACACGGTCTGGCGCAACCGCGCCGAGTTCGTGACCGGGCGCGACGAGGTGAGGGCTTTTCTGCGGCGCAAGTGGGACAGGGAGCTGGACTACGCGCTGCGGAAGGAGCTGTGGGGCGTGCTCGGGAACCGCATCGCGGTGCGGTTCCAGTACGAGTGCCATGACGCCTCGGGGCAGTGGTGGCGCAGTTACGGGAACGAGCAGTGGGAGTTCGACGAGGCGGGATTGATGCGGCGCAGGGAGGCGAGCATCAACGACGTGCGGATCACGGAGTCGGAGCGGCGCATCTTCGGCACGCGCCCGGAGCCGGAGCACGGCGTGGACGTGCTGCCACTCAGATGAGATATCGGAACCACAGGTAGGGCGTCGAGAACGCCACGGTGACGAACGTGACCACCAGCCCATACCGAGTGAACTGCCAGAAGGAGATGGGGGTGCCGTTACGGGCGGCGATGCCGATGATCACCACGTTGGCCGCCGCCCCCACCGCCGTCGCGTTCCCGCCCAGGTCGGCCCCGATCGCCAGGGCCCACCAGAGCACCTGGGCGTGCTCGCCGCCGCCGTTCGCCTGCACGAGGTCGGCGACGATGGGGCTCATCGTGGCCACGTACGGGATGTTGTCGATCACCGCCGACAGCCCCGTCGAGGCCCACAACAGCAGCATCGTGGCCAGCCCGAGCTGCCCCTGCGTGGCCTCCGCCGCCGCCTTCGAGATCTCGCCGATGACACCGGTCTCCACCAGCGCCCCCACCATCACGAACAGCCCCGCGAAGAACACCAGCGTCGGCCACTCCACCTCGCGGATGGCGTCCTCGGTCGTCACCTTCGTCGCCGCGACCAGCACCCCGGCGCCCAGCAACGCGACCACGCTCGGCTCGTAGTGCAGCACGGGATGCAGCACGAACGCCGCCATCACCAGCGCCAGCACGACCAGCGACTGCCACAGCAGCCGCCGGTCCGCGATGGCCTCACGCTCGTTCAACGTCATGATCTCGGCCGCGAGGTCGGGGTCGTACCTGAACGACTTCCTGAACAACCACCTGCACAACACCGCGAACACCACCATCAGCACCACGATCAGCGGCGCCAGGTGCACGAGGAAGTCGTTGAAGGTCAGGCCGCCGCGGCTGGCGATGATGATGTTCGGCGGATCGCCGACCAGCGTGGCCGCGCCGCCGATGTTCGACGCCATCGCCTCGGCGATCAGGTACGGCGCCACCGGCAACGCCAGCCGTTCGCACACCAGGAACGTCACCGGCGCGATCAGCAGCACGGTCGTCACGTTGTCCAGCAGCGCCGACGCGCTCGCCGTGATCACCACGAGCAACACCATCAGCCGGTACGGCCGCCCCCTGGCCCGCTTGGCCGCCCAGATGGCCAGGAACTCGAACACCCCGGTCTGCTTCAGCACGCCGACGATGACCATCATGCCGAGCAGCAGGAAGATCACGTTCCAGTCGATGCCGGATCGCTCGTCGAAGAACGCGGCGCCGGCGTCGGTGGCGTGGATCAGCAACATGATCCCCGCCCCGGCGAGCGCCGCGGCCACGCGGTGCACCTTTTCGGTGGCGATCAGCGTGTACGCGCCCATAAAGACGGCCACCGCCACCCACGCCGTGATCGTCACGCGCGCAACCTATCAACCACCCCTCAGCGAACCGCACCCCGCCTTGGGGCGCCGCCAGAGGGTCATCGAGGGACGCGAATCCACCGGGGATCGTCATAACGCTGCTCCACCTCATCCCCCGGCAGAAAATCCGGCACCGTACACAACACGATCTCCCCCCGAACCTCCAGATACCGAATCAGCCCCGCCGCCACCGACAACACCGCCTCAACCCCACCACTCCCTTGCGGCATACGCCTTTCCAGCACCCCCACCACGTCCGTGAGCCCGAACTCCTCAGGCAGCAACTCCGCCACCTCCCGGATGAAGCTCTCGGTCACCCGCGCATGCACCATGACCCGACCGGCCCCGGCATTCGGCTCAGCCCGCCCCGACCCACCACAACTCCCACAACCACCCGTGTCACGAGGATTGATCGGAATCTCCCCACTGCCAAGACACATCACGCACCGCCCGTACTCGGACGCGTGCCGCGCGGCGGCATCCCGATCGGCCAGCGGCAACCCGCAACTACAGGAGAAGGAGTTGTAGGTCCCTTCGGCATAGTCGTGAAAGGCGATCTCATCGGGTGCGTCGACCCACCCGATGCTGATGACATGCTCGTCCATAAGGGGTGTCAGCGCTCTCGTTTCCGGCGGTACGGATGCCACGGGCCACCCAAGATAACCGCCCCCACCACGTCAGATAACTCATTCCCGCAAACCCATCACCCACAGTAAGCACGCCCCTCAGTCCCAACTGCTCGGTCCTCCACACGGGGGCGCGCCGTGGGCTTCGGGCTGCGCCTGGTGGGGGAGCCATGCTCCCCCACACCCCCTGTCCCGGCCCCCACACCCCCTGTCCGGGCGCCTCCCGGCCCCCACATCCCCTGTCCGGGCGCCTCCCGGCCCCCGGACCCCCGGCCTGGGCCACGAAGCCCCGGCCCTGCTCCGCCTCCTCCGATTGCCAGACCCAGATTCAGGCCGAGGCCCCGGCCCAGACCTTCGATTTCCCGGCTCCCGGCCCCGGCCTGGACCCCGGACCCGTGGTGTGGGCCTCGATCCCGCAGGCTGAGCCAGGCCCCACTTCCGCCTGAACCCTCGATCGCCGTACCCCGAACCTCGACCTCCGGACAGCCCGCCACCCCTGAACCTCAACCTCCGTCCCTACCCTTGAGAGGTGCTGACAGCAGGCATCGATCTCGCAGCAGAACCTCCACGCACAGCCGTGGCCTGGCTCACCTGGTCATCCAACGGCGCCCAAGTCACCCGCCTCGTCCTCGGGGCAAAAGACGACCTCCTCCTCGAAGCCATCACCACAGCCACCAAAACCGGCATCGACTGCCCCTTCGGCTGGCCGATCAAGTTCATCGACTTCATCACCGCCCACCGAACAGGCCACGTCACAGTGCCCCAGGACGTACCCGGCCTGATCTGGCGCCACGACCTGACCCATCGCGTCACGGACCAGGCGGTGGAGGCCCGAACCGGCCGCCGCCCCCTGAGCGCCTCAGCCGACCGCATCGGCCACACCACGATGCGCTGCGCCGCCCTACTCTCAACCCTCGCCGCCCAAGGCCACCCTGTGGACCGCCGCGGAACCGGCGCGGCCGTGGAGGTCTACCCAGCCGCCACCCTCAGACTCTGGAACCTCCCGCACCAGAGCTACAAACGCCCCACCGAACTGAACGTGCTCGTAGACCGCCTCAAGAGAGCGGCCCCCTGGCTGGACCTGGCCGGCCACGAAGCCCTGTGCCGCACCTCCGCCGACGCCACCGACGCCGTCATCTGCGCCCTGGCAGCCCGCGCCGCCGCCCTAGGCCTCGCCACCACCCCACCCCCGGAACACTCGGAGACCGCAGCCGCCGAAGGCTGGATCGCCCTGCCCACCACACCCCTGAACGACCTCATCCAGACACCCTGACCAGCGCCGATTCTGTCAGCCCCACCTGCCACCATGCCGAGATGACACCAGACGACGACTACGAAGTCCTCGCCGAAACAGGCGGCTGCATCACCTATGTCCGAGGTCTCACGCCGGAGCAGGTGATCCTCAAACTCGGCGGCCACCCCGAGACCTTCACCTCGGCGTCGTTCCACGATCTGTACGACACCGCCCCCGGCCCGCCCGGAGCGCGCCTCGGCATCACATCCATCGGCGATTGGACGGTGATCGTCGAGATGAACTCGGAGCTCGGCCTCACCGGCAGCGTCATCACCCGCTTATCCGCCGGCACGCGCCTCGTCTCCCACCACTGCCTCGACATCAAGGCCCTCGACTACTTCTACTGGCTGGAGGACGGCGAGCTCCGCTTCTGCTTCATCGCCCAGGAGGGCTACATGAAGCCGGTGCCCGACGAACTCGTACCGCTGATGCGCGAGATCGACACTCACTACCCCGACTTCACCAACCCCCACGACGGCCCGATGTTCCTCCTGGCCGAACACCTCACCGGCATCAAACTGACCCCGAGCCTCCTGGAACAGGCCACCTACCTCTCCGGCGTCGTCCCCGAGCCAGAGGAGGACTTCCTGGCTTGGTGACCAGCAGCCCATAAGGGCTGACGAGGAGGAACCGCAGAGTCACGGTCGGAACGACCCGAGCGACATGGGCGCGGCGGACAAGCGAGAGGCCCACCCGCCGCGCACTGTCACGCGATTCTCCCGCCCAGAATCAGCTCGAAGACCCGCCTCGCGGCAGCGGCGGCCATCCAGGCGGTCTCCTGCACGGTCTTCCCTGCACGGTCCGTACGCCGGACGAAGCCCTGGCCACCGGCGGCACACAGCTCTCACACCGTCGCCTGACAGCTGCAGGTGTGCACAGAAACCCGGATCCGCGGCACCCGCCGAGCCGGTTCGTACCAGGCCACTCGGGCTTGGTCAGGCCGGGGCGGCTGGACGTGCCGGCCGTGATGATCCGGGACTTCGTCGGATACGCTCACCAGGTCCTCCCTTCGAAGATCTCGACGAGGTTCCTGAGCGCCAAGTCGACCCGTGCCACAACGAGCCCCCGCACGCGGTCGCCTTCATCCGGCAGCCGATATCCGTGCCTCACCAACACGGCCCGCACTTCCGCCACCAGCAGGGGCGTGAACCGAACTTCTGTGGTTGTGTTTCCCATGGGTCGGACCTCCTACGTCCGATCAAGGGCCCGTCTCGGCGCTTCCATCGCTGAGGCGGGCCCGTTGACTTGATGAACACGTCCTTCGGCCAGCACGTATGTTCCACATCCAACGTGCGGTCATGGCAGAACGTCCTTACCGTGTTCTCCCGTGACGATTGACCAGGGAGGAAGGCAGGGTTGTCACGGTCCAGGCCGCGGCACGTTCGTAGCCCCGGAGGTGGCTCGGCTGGAGAGGTGATGGCGCCCCGCCATCAGCAGACTGTGGCAGGGAAAAGCTTGGGACTCACGCGGCCACGGCCTGCTCGTAGGTTCGACCGCGGACTGCACTGCGGCCACCAGTAGAGGTGTGAATCGAACCTCTGCGATTACCTCACTCAAGGGAGACCTCCTGCTTTCGAGTGCAGTGGCAGGTCCTGGCAAGCATCAAGAGCCTTAGAGAACGGGCTCGTCGCCATGATGCGGAGGGCCGGGCTCTTGCCAGGGACGAAGGGAACCACGAAGCAGGCTACGTCACATGCCTATGCATGTCTACCCTTGTCAATGGGCAGAGGCTAACGTCAGAGGGTAAGGGCGGGCTTCTACAGTCCTGGGTATGGAGGAAGAGTGGCAGTTTGATCCCACGAGCCCCAAATCAGCGCAGATAGCTGAGGAAGTGGAGAGGCGCATACGGGTGGGAGAGTATCCGCCGAAGCATCCCATTTACGAGGTGCGCCTCGTGCAGGAGTTCGGGGTGGCGCGTGAGACGGCGCGTAAGGCGACGATGATTCTTCGGGGACGAGGGCTCATCTTCACCGTGCGCGGCATGGGCAGCTTTGTGGCGGAGTCGAGCCAATGGGCTGACTAGCCTGTCCCCACGGATACCTTAGTCAAAGCTGCAACGCAGGATATTTGAGCCGGTCAACTGCCGTGCATTGTAGGAGCCCTCGTCTAGTTGGTTTCTCACTTATTGAAAAGCTGCCTTACAGCTGCATCTTCGTGACCTCTTCCTCGCCGGCACCATGCAGCGACTCCCTGGTTCGCAGGTCGTTCCAGTGGTAGCCACAATTGGCGCAAGGAACACCTTCGAAAGTGTGACGAGGGACAAGCTCTAGATCGCATACTCGCTCCTCCTGGGAACGTGCATGGTGATCCGTTGCCTTGCTGATCGCGCTGGTGATATCGGAAGCCTCCACGACCCACGTGTAAGGCTCCTCACCATCCTCACGCTCAGAGCCGGCGATAGTGACAGTGAATGCTTTGAGTCGCTTTACTCCGCTGGCAGCTTTGTCGCGAGTGGCGTCGAGGCCGTCGCCGGGTGATTCTTGCATGGTCGAAGATTACGCCAACTGGCCACCTTGGGGGATGGCGCTTCCCAACTGCCCCGTCCCGCAGGAAGGCGGCACCTGTCCTGAGCAGTCATTTGGTCCAATAGCTTCGGTGTTGCCGGACGTATCGGAGGTCGATGGAGTGCTTCGGGTGAGTTCTCAGCGCACCGATGGCTTGCCCGGTTTTGGCATCTATGACCTTCAGGTCATCGTTCAAGTAGATTGCGCCGTAATCGAATCGTAGGTGGTCGTTCGGGCAGAGACAGAGCGCGTTCTCTTCGCGGTCCGGCCCATTGTGTGGCTCGCCTAGGCCCTGGATATGGGCTACTTCGCTGGCAGGGCCACCAGGCAACTCGATTGTTGTATCGCAGACCTGGCAAATATCGTTGTGCCACTTCTTGATGTTTCTTACCACGCTCACTTTCCGATTGAGCCGCTGGGTGACTCGCTCAGTGCGACTCACGAGGCCGTCGGAGGTCGATTGCGATCCTAAATCGCCGACATCGATGTCTTGCGGCAGGTCAGGTAAGGTCTCTGCTTCAGTGATTTTCTCCAGCCGGAACTGGAGTACGCGGAATCCATCAGCACGTGTCTTGAACCAGTGTCGCACTACGCGATATAAGCCGTCGTACCGGTAGCCTTCGGTTGGGGCGTGCTCGGACTTCTCTTCGTGCCCGCGGATCACTCGTACGGGCAGTCGCTCCATCTGACTTCTAACGAGGCCAGCATTGCCGCGAGTGATGGTTTGATCGGCTACCTGCCGCTTTCTCGCATCCTGCCCACCTTGCCCTGTATATATGATTAAGTCGCCTTCGTCCCAGTCGTCCGGGTATCCGCCGTTCAATACAATGGCGTCAGCGCCCTCGGCTTCCGTGCCGGAGATCCCGTTCTGTTTGTGTGCGTGGAGCCCGGCTAGGCGCAACTCTTCTCGATCGACGTAAAGCGTGCCTTCGGAGTTGCCGGGGATCTCACCGAATGTCCTGATATATGCCACTGCATGATCATGCCATTTGGGCGCGACAGATGCACGCGAGTTCGATGTGGTTTGGGCTGGGTGGGCAGCAAGTGTCCACGATTGTCGCTTCTCTAGGCGACTGCGGCCTAGGAGGAGAATGGTGAAGTTGCCCTGGCCAACTCCACTTCTTATGTGCTGCCGTCGGTTTGAACTACCTCTTCGGGGTGATCCGCAGGCACGGCAAGACGATGAGGTCGCCCTGGCGGCGGCTCAATCTGGCCGGCAGGCCCTGCTGGTGCTGGTCTACCTGCGCAAGGGCGAGACCTACGCCGAACGCGGCGCCGGCTTCGGGGCATCGACGGCAACCGCGTGCCGATACGTGGACGAGACAGTGGCACTGCTGTCGGCCCGCTTACCCAAGCTCGGCCAAGCACTGCGCCAGGCGAAGCGGGACGGGCTGCACTATCTGGTGCTGGACAGCACTCTGATCTGCACCGACCGGATCAAGGCCGACCGGCCGTACTTCTCCGACAAGCACCACGTGCACGGCATGAACATCCGGCCGCCCGCCGCACGGCGCTCATCAATTGCTGGTCCTCCGCCGGGGCCATGTCCATAACGGGAGGATGTGAGCCACCGGGATCACCAGCACGTGCCTCTGCCCACGCTGCCAACGCGTGACCAGGATGGCGACCTGCTCTCCCCGTCCCAGGGTGGTGGAGGGATGGAGGGCATTCAACTCCCCGCCGAGCCGCCGGAACCAAGAGTGTGATGCTGGCGATGATAGCGAAGATGCTCACGATCAACATCATGCTTCAGCACAAGCTTACCGATTGTCTCGCCATCCGTACGATCAATTACGCTGTAATCATCCTCAATGGTGATCGCCCCATATTTAAAAAGGTCTCGATGGTTGGGGCACAGGCAAAGCATGTTGTCTTTGCTATCAGGCCCCAAGTGAGGCTGCTCTCGCCCACGGATATGCACGGTGGCGGCAATGCGTAGGCCACCTGGTACTTCTAGCACGGTGCCGCATACCTGACATGCATGGTCGTAAACTTGCTTTAGTTCCGTCGCGATCAGCCTATCCGCATAGACTCCTGGAGCGACCTCTTCCCTACGCCCGGGGGAAAGTTTGCGACTCAGATGGCGTGCCTTAGTCTTTTTGGGCGACCCGTCATCTATCTGCTCAAGCCGGAACTGGAGGACGGTAGGCCCATCGACGCCGCGTTTGGTCCAGTAATCGGCTACCGTGAAGATCCCGTCGTAACTATAGCCAGCTGGCGGCGAGAAATTCTTGTGGCCCCCAGCACCACGAACGACCCGAACTGGCAGTCCAGTCATAATGCTCTTGATGAGAGCAGCATTGCCCGAGTCGTCTGCCGACTGGTCTTTGACCTGCACGCCAGTATTAGGATCACGCCCACCATGTCCGGTGTAGATGATCACATCCCCGTAATCCTCATCGTCCTTGTAACCGCCCGAAACGACGATGGACTCGGCGCCGCCTCGCTCAGCAGTGCCGCAGATGCCTGCCTGCAACGGGCGGTGAACACCTGCGTCGTGCAGAGCTCGACGGCTCTCGAAAATGGTCCCCGGTCGGATCCCTTCGATGACACCGTAAAACTCTTTTGTCGTGATACGTTGCTGGCTTTTATGTGCGCAGTTACGCACCAAGGCGAGGTGCGCTGCAAAGTTCGACTCGCGCTTCTGCGGGATAGGAAGGCCCTTATCCCGCAGCGACTCGCGCGCATGTTGGAAAATTGTATCCAGCTCTAGAAACTCAGGCTGTTCCGGGATTCCATTGCTAATGAGATGTATGAGCTCACCAGTGAAGGCTGTATAGGTGTCGAGACCGCCGAGCGCTGTCTTGTTTTCGGCCGTCGCCGTCATCAAGTATGTGCCGGTAACACGGGCATTATTAGCGACACGCTCCGTGCTATCTTCGGCGCCCATTAGCGATAGAGCAAGACCACTGTAGCAACAGTCTAGGATGACGATTTTGCGCCGTGCGCGACTCGCTCGCAGCTCGTTTCGTACCGTGTCATAGGCCACCGCACTGTACATGCGGTCCTTATGCGAGTCTACTAGAGTGAGATACAGATCACTCTCCACGGAATGCATCAATCCATGGCCGGCGAAGTACACGATAAGAGTATCTTTCGCCTCTTCTCGAGCCTGCCACAGTGGATCCATCATGGCATCTACCGTGGTGGGATTATGGACAATCGTGCAGTGTTCCGCCGGCAGTCCCCACAGGTCGGATCTTTGAAGGAGACCGCCCAATGTCGTCAGGTTGTTTTCAACGGCAGGGAGAGACGCTAGATAGGTGTACTTGCTCGTGCCAATCAGCACGGCACGCGAAGTTAAGGGATCAGGGAGATTCAATCGTTCTCCTCCAACGCCTTGAGAATCTGAACCACGAGTTCCGACTCCGCCTCAGATACCACGACAGTGGTCCCCCCACGTTCAATGGTCACCTGTGGGCGATGCTGCCGCGTTCCACGCCACTGCGATAGCGCCTCGATGAAGGCGGGCCATTGCAATGCGCTTGTCACGGCCAGTGCGATGAGATCGAGAGTGTCACCCATCTCACCGGGCTCCGGATCCTTAGACTGCAGGCGCACATCCATATAGTCAAGAGCATCGAGGTCCCTCATCAGCCAATCGTAGAGCGACCGGAGTTCCTGCTCGGCAAAATCTCCGCTCATCCGAAGCTTCACCGTTTCATCCATCACAATCCCCACCAATCCACGACGAATCCTCATCCGGGATACTACCGGCACCCACCTCACATGAGCATCAAAACGAGAAAAACGGGCACCTCGCGCAACCCGGCAGTTAGACAGGCTGCGTGACGGCGTCTTCGAGCGTCCACGACGCAGGCGCGATGGCCCTAACATCCTCCCAAATGCAACTACGTATGTCTGTGGCAAGGTTGTATTCTGGCAGGCTGGTCGACGCTAGCGCTGCAGGTGATCCCGTGAACATGAAACTGAAGGGGATCTGTGACCAGGAAATACGAGAACGGTTCACCTGGCTCACTGCCAATCGCGCCGAATTTCTTTGAGGTCGGTGGCGTGCACGATGGCTTCTTCGGAGATCAGGCCGCGTAGACAGTCCCGGTCCTGTGGCTCTCGGTGATCACTGCCTGCTCAGTGCCGAGGCGGCTACAGGTTGTACCGGCGGGTGATCTCCAGCGCCTGCTGCTCAGGTACCTCGGCTGGGGTGGGTGTGATCAGCCATCGGAGATTGACCCGCCCGTTGTGGCGATCAAGCTCGCCGTCGAAGGCTTTCGCAACCGGCCCCGTCCAGACCTTGCCGGTGTGGAAGTTCTTGAAGGGCGTATCGAGCGCGTTTCTCATCTCATGGAGTAGGGGCTCGATCGTCTTCAGCGTATCCTGCAGCACCTCACGCAGCGGATTTGGCACCATCTCGGGCATCGGCTCAGTTCCCCGTCTTTGGGAGGGGTTGGAGGACGGCGTGCCGGTGACGGCGAGGAGTTTCGGAGCTATCAGCTTCAGGAACGCCACCATGTCGCCGGCGCTATCCCTGCCGGTGGATCCTTGACCGAGGCCGACCAAGAGGCGCGCCTTTCCCCTGACGAGAATCGCGGCGATGTGCGTTTCCTGCTCGGGGTCCTTGATGTAGGCCCCGTAGCCGTCGGGCACGATCGCAGGTAGCGGCTTCCCGCCGTCTTTGAGGTACTCATCGACTTGGCCGCGGATCCCCCCGGTATCGAGGGTGATACGCAGTAGCTGTACCCGTTCACCTGCCGGCTGGTACAGGCCGCAGGTGCCGTGGCCGGCCTCGTCGCGCGGCTCCGTGAGAGCGCCAACCACGATGGGATCGCGCACACCTGTCATCAACCTGGCCGCAGCCTCCGGTACGTGGTTGCAAAGGTAAGGAGGGCCGGCCACTGACGGCAGAGGAGCTGTGTCCACGGCCAGCGGCCTGCCCTGCTGGCATGCCGCTATCAAGATCAGTGCGCAGGCGAGGAGGCCAGCCATCCGTGCGAGGGGTTCATGACTTCTCGAACGGATCCAGCCTTCGACCTTTCGCATGGCGATCAGGGCTGAGGCGTCCAGTCCAACTTTCTCCATCGCAGGCCGGAGCAGCGGCTCGTTCCTGCGGAGCAATTCTCCAGCACGGCCCATTGCTTTCTCGAACTGGTCTATCAAGACGGGCGGATCCTGGAGAGCTTCTCGTCGAACGGCTTCGGCGATAGATCGCTCGGCTGCGTCACGGGGATTTCCAGCATCTTCGGGGAACAAGTCCGGACCGCTGATCAGCCTAACCTTAGCCCGGTATTGAGCCGAGGATGATTGTGGTACCGGTATGGCGATCGCAGTTGCCGCCAATAGTGCGAGAGCTGCTGCGCTATCAGGGCGAAACACCGCTTCACGGATGCAGTTCCCCTTTTCATCCGCAGGAGCGGGGTCGACAGTAGCGCCACTGCCTCCTCCGCATACTGCCATGTGGGCGCCGTTGTTCTTTGGGTGGCTAATCGGTGAAGTTGAATTCCCCCGCGTGGACGCCGGCCAGGAAGGCCTGCCACTCGGCCTGGGTGTAGATGATGACGGCGTCCTGGTGCTTGCTGTGTCGGACGGCCACCCTGCCCGAGCCGTCCTGAAACGGACCGGCCTCGACGCAGTTTCCGCCGCCGTCGGCGCTGAATGTGCTGATGTGCCAGGCGATCTCGGGGGTGGTCATGATCGAGTGGCTCCGTCCCTAGACGTTGGCGAGGCTCTCCGTGACCGTTGCGATCAGCTTCAGCGAGTCCTCGGTGCTGAGAGCTTTGCGTCGTATGCGGTCGTATTTCAGCTTAAGCCTGTCGGCGGCATCTCCCTCGACGTAGATCGCGCCGGCCGGGGTTGGGACGTACGCGACCGCAGGGAAGGGGTGGGCGAGTTGGAAGATGCGGAAGGCGCCGTCCGGGCTGGCGTGGGCTCCCGCGGCGAGCGGTAGGACGCGTATCTCGACGTCGGCGGTCAAGGCGTACTGCGCGAGATGGGCCAGTTGGTTGCGCATGGTCTCCGGCCCGCCGATCGAGCGGCGGAGTACGTATTCGTCCAGGATCGTGGAGAGGCGAGGGGCGCCGCTGGTCAGGATTTCCTGTCTGGTGCGGCGGAACTCCAGCCAGCGCTCGACCTGCTCGTCGGTCGCGTCCGGGTCTTCCGCGCGAATGACGGCTTCCATGTAGGCGGGTGTCTGGAGCAGGCCGGGGAGCACCAGGGTGTCGAAGGACGTGATGCTCTCGGCGCGGGCCTCCAGCCAGGCGTAGTCCACGATGCCGTGGGACACGTCTCCCGAGTAGTCGTCCCACCAGCCGTTCTGCCATACGTCGCGGCTCAGGCGAACCAGGCCGTCGCGTTCCTGGGGTGCAGTGACGCCGTACAGGTCGAGGAGGGCGAGCACGTCGGAGGTGCGGGCCGGGTACAGGCCCGCCTCGAAGCGACTGACCGTCGAGCCGTCGCGTTGGAGGTACTCCCCGGTGTCCTTGAGCGTGAGGCCCGCGTGTTCGCGTAGTTCTCGCAGATGCTTACCGAGCCACTGGGCCCGGAGCGTCACCCCGCGCTTCCCGCTCATGCTCACCACCTCGATCGGCTGTCCCGAAGGTTACACCTGCACCATGCATCTCAGAGGTGTGCAGGTCTTCGCTGTGCAAATTTGCATCGCGCATGTCAGTATCGGAGTGGTTGCGCAGCGTGACAGAGCGTCGATCTCGTACGGGCTGATGGATGGACGTCGCCGTGCGACGGTGGGAGGGCGGGCGGATGTACGGGATGGCGTGGCGGGGTGACTTCCCCGATGAGGGCGAGCAGTTGGCGAACGTGCGGCGGCTTGCCGGTGCGCTGCTCGAACACTCCCGAGTGCGTGATGACGCGATCGCGTGTCTGGTCGAGCTGGCCGGCAACGCGATTCTGCACAGCAGGTCGGCGGGTGGTGTCTTCACCGTCGGCATCTGGTCGGACGGGGATGCAGCTCGGGTCGCGGTTAAGGAGGCCGGGGGGTGGGATGAGCCTGTGGTTCGGTCAGGTGGGGAGGAGCTCCTGGTGGAGAGCGGGCGAGGGCTCTCCATAGTCGTCGCGCTCGCCGACAGGCTCGGGGTGGCGGGGGACGAAGAGGGGCGGGTGGTGTGGGCGGATTTGTCGTATGCGGGCGCTCACGGTGGTGGCCTGGAGTGGGAGGAGGTTCCGCTGCTGGAGTCGGTCTGTGGGAGTTGCCGGGTCATTGCCGGGCGGTCGTCGCGGACCGTTTTCTCGGCGGCGGATTGGCGGGTCTGATCGGGTTATTGTCCGCCGGGTGTCAGCAGGATGGGCTTGAGGTAGCGGACGAATTCGATGGCGTCGGCTCGGTGGTCGCGTCCGGGGGCGCCAGGGGTGATCCAGATGGAGAGGCGGCGGCGGGTGTCGGGGGTCCAGGCGTAGGCGTACGTGCTCGGCCCTGCCTTGCCCTCGAACTCGGCGGTGAATCCCGGGCCGAGATCGCCGGGGAGGTCCACGCCGCGATCGTGCTTCTTCGTGCTCTCCAATTCCTGCAGGGACAGGGCTGACGGGTCGTCGAACTGGATCGACAGCAAGGCTTCGCGGGTCTCATTCTGTGGATCCGTGACCAGGCAGTACGAGAACGGCCCGCCCGGCTCACTGCCGGATGCGTCGAACTCCTTGAGGCCGGTGGCACGCACGATGGCCTCTCTGGAGATCAAGCCGCATTCTTGGGGGGAAGCTGTCACATTGCCCAGCGGTCGCGTGTCGGGCGGCGGTGGAGGGGAGGTGCAGGCTGACATGACCGCCGCGGCTGCGAGCAGGACGGGCGCGAGGAACGAAGCTCTCATGGGCCTGCACTTTCGGAGCCGCCGACCTGCTTGAAACCATCTTGCACGGCCTTCATGGGGCCGCGGAAGACCTGTGCCACGTCGCCGAGACCCTGCCATTCCTCGTAGGCGTCGCGCTGCTCCTGAGTCATCTGGCTCCATGGCACGATCTTGTTGCCTTCCACGAAAGCCCCCGCGGAGCCGCGTGGGTGGTTGACGGACGCATGGGGGTGCGTGGCGGCGGGAACTTCGCCATCGCCGAATAGGCCATGCCGCATCATCACATCGGATGTGATGTCGGAGAACATGGCCATGCTCTGGCCCAGCGTGGACTGCGCCTGGCTGCGTGCCACAGCACCCTGCTGACCTGTCACCTGCCCGAAAACCGCTGTCTTGCCCTTGTCGAAGAGCATGCTGCTGATCTTGCCTTGCGGCCCAGGGGCCAGGTTGGCGACGCTGGTGACGGCGTCCTTGAACGCGCCGAACATGCGGTCGTTCGCGTCGGCTTTGTTGATCTTCGCGAGGTTCCCGGCATCGGTGATGACGAACAGGGTTCGGCTCAGTCTTTCCACGTCCGAGCTGAAGCCGGCGCCACCGGCTCCCGACATGCGGTCCTCCAGGATCCTCTGGCGTTCGGCGTTGATCTCGGCGGTCGTCGCTTCAGGGTGGGCTCTTCGCCACTCCTCGAACTCGGAACGGTTCTGCGCGGCGACCTTCGCAGCCCGCTCGTTCAGCACGTTGATGCTGTACTGCCCGTGGGCGGTCACCACCGTTTTCAAGGCGAGGGGGTCCTCGAAGGCCCACTTCATCACCTTCATCACGCCGTCCCGATCCAGCAGGGCACCGTAGGGCTGCACGCCCTTGAGTCGGGGATCGGGGTCGGGGACGGTCAGTACTCCCGGCTGCTGCGAGGTTCGCTGGCCGGATACGCGGTGTAAGTCGCTGGCGTACGAGCTCAGGATGTTGCCCACGCTCTGGCGGGTGTTGCGGAGGTTGGACTGGACGGCGGGGTTGGACCAGAAGCGCATGGTCCAGGAGGCGATCAGGGCTGAGGTGTAGCCGCGGGACTGCCCCGGTGGCAGGTCGTGGTCGCGGAACGTGGTCGTCGCGGCTTCGAGGGCGTGGCCGAGGTCGCTGTCGGTGGCCTCGTACCAGACGCGTTCGCGCATGAGGTAGTCGAGCGGCTTGCGCTTCGGGTCGGTGAAGAAGTCCTGGGCGGCCCGCGGGTTGTTGGCCAGTGCGGCGGCGACGGCGGCCATCGGGTCCTTGTAGGCGGCCGGGAGGTGGTTCGCCGGTTGGGTGGCGGGCATGATGTTGCGCCAGTACAGGGAGTCCTGCGGTTGCGCGCGCTCGTGGTCGTAGACCTTGGTGGCGACCTCGCGCAGGAAGGCGTCGTCGAATTTGCCGGTGCGCAGGAGCTTGTTGAGGGCGAACGTGGTCTCCGGCGTGTCGAGATGCTTGAGCAACTGGTCGACGTACCCCTTGGGGAGCTTCATGTCGCCGGCGCCCCGCGAGGCGGTGCCGAGGATGGTGCTGAGGGCGGCGGACAGTTTGTCCAGCTCGGCGAGCACTTCCGGGTCGGCGCCCGAGGCCGTGTTCTGGCGGCGGTAGAGCGACGAGAGCAGCTGCTTGAGCTCATGCGGCGGCATCTGGGTGGCGAACGCGACCGCGAAGTACGGGTCGTCCTGGTGTTTGCGCAGCTCGTCGAGGGTTGCCTTGTCGATGGTGCCGTTCTTCATGCCGGTACGCAGGGCGTCCGCGAGCCGCTTGGCCGTGGCGGCGCCGGCGGCGGGGGTGTCGGAGAGCCATTTCGACTCGTCCGCCCAGAGTGACCTCGACGCGTCGAGCGCGACCTTCTGTGCGGCCAGCATGAGATCGAGCCGGCGTTGCAGGTCGGGGACCTTCGCGCCGATCTGGTGGCCGACGTCGCGGGCCGTGCCCGGGCCGTACAGGGTGAGCTGAACAGTGTTCAACGCCTTGTCCACCTGGGCGCCCACCTCGGGGACGGTTCTGCTCAGCCGCTTCATCAACGAGATGAGCTGCGTCATCAGGGCCGGGTCGATGCCGAGTGGTGTCGGTTCTGGGCTCATCATGAGGCACCGTCCGGGCGGAGGGTGTCCAGCAGGCCGAGGGCGCGGGTGAACATGCCCTTGTACGTCTGGTCCCAGGTCTGGGCCTCGCGGGCCAGTTTGTCGGCGGCTGGGCCTTTCATCGCGCCGGCGTCGAGGAGATGGAGGAGTCCGCGGATGTCGCCGTCATGTTGATCGCGCAACCGTTCGATCTGCCGGCGAGCGGCGTCGATCTGCTCCTGCGTCGCCATCCTGGTCCCCTGCGGCTGCCGACGGGCGAGTTGACCATACGAAGCGTAACGAGGTCAGGGGGCGTGCAGCGGGAGTTCGGCGGGTTGTACACCGAAAAGGCATGGAGACGCGGTGAAAGGGCGATACGGGCTGTTGCTATCTCAGATTATGGCTGTGCGTTATTGAGTGATTCCGTTCCGTGGTGTCGCTCGTTTCTTGGGCGTGCGGGTTTCCTCCGGGAGTGGACGGCGGGAGACTCCGGGTATGGATGCGAACCCGCTGGTGCGTCAGGTTCTGGATCAGATCGATGGGGACGATCCCCGAGTCAACGAGCTTGTCTCCGCGCTCGTCCGTCATCTGCACGCCTTTGTCGAGGAGGTGCGGCCGACGCCCGAGGAGTGGCTGGCGGGGCTTTCTTTCCTCGTCGAGACGGGGAAGATGTGCACGCCCGAGCGCAACGAGTTCATTCTGGTGTCCGACATGCTCGGGCTGACCAGTGCCGTGGATGACGTCAACCATGTCGGGCCGGCGAACATGACGCCGTCGTCCGTGGAGGGGCCGTTTCACTCGCCTGCTCCTGTGCGGGAGCTGGGCGGTTGGGTGAGTGATGGGCCTGAGCGGGAGCGCGGGGTGCCTACCGTCGTGCATGGGCGGGTGTTCGACTGTGACGGTACGCCGCTCGCGGGGGCGACCGTGGAGGTGTGGCAGGCCAGTGATGCCGGCCTGTATGACAGTCAGGATGATGCGCAGGAGCTCGGGAATCTTCGTGGGGTGTTCACGGCCGATGACGATGGGCGGTACTGGTTCCGGACGATTCGGCCGAGTAGTTATCCCGTTCCTACCGATGGCACGGGGGGTGTGTTGTTGCGGGCGATCGGGCGGCATCCGATGCGGCCTGCTCACCTGCACTATCGGGTCGCGGCTGAAGGGCATCGACCGCTGATCACACACGTGTTTCTGGCTGGGGATCCCTATCTGGGGTCTGATGCGGCGTACGCGGTGAAGGAGGAGCTTGTGCGTAGTCCGCGGGCGCGTACGGAGGGGTGGGGGATGGACGTCCCGTACGAGGAGATCGAGTTTGATGTGAATCTGGTGCCGGTGGAGTGGAAGGAGGGCGCCTGACGACGGTCGGGTTTGGGGGGTGGCGGGTCGCGGTAAGTGATCTGCGGATGCGTGCAGAGACTGCGTGGTGGCGTACGGTGATCGTGGGTGTGGGGTGGAAGTGACGTGCGCCGGCTGGGGGTCGGGGCGGGCGGTGGGATCGGTCGGTTGAGGGTGGTTCGAGGGTGCGCTCAAGGTCGGTCTGAGGGTGTGCCCAGGTCGGTTTGCGGGCTCGGCCGTTCCGGTGGGGTCGATTCCGGCGGGGTGCGGGCCGGCCGTCGGTAATGCGGTGGGAAACTGTCGTACCCCGGTGATAGAAAACAGTTTCGAAGCCCGCTCATCGCCTGCATCGGGGAGGCCACGGTCGTGACCGGTAACAACTCGGAGTTCACCGTCTCCGGTCAGCGCTACGACCGGCGTGGCCCGGTGCGCTGGCTCTGGTCCCATCTGCGCGGCCATCCGGTCCACCTGCTGGGCTTTCTCGGCGGCTCGCTCGTCATGATCGTGCTCAACTCCGCGGTGCCGCAGCTCACCGGCGCGGCCTTCGACGCCGTGCTCGGCCGGGGCGGTGACGCGGCCTCCGTGCTGGGGTTCATCGCGCTGATCCTGCTGGTCGTCGTGGTGGCGCGCGGTCTGTCCGACATCGTCGCGCGGCTGTCGAGCGAGGTACTGGCCAAACGGCTCGAACGTGACACCCGCGACGAGCTGTACGTGAGCCTGCTCGGCAAGAGCCAGACCTTCCACAACCGCCAGCGCGTCGGCGACCTGATGGCCCGCGCCGCCAACGACATCCGGCAGCTGTCCATCATGGTCACGCCGGGCATCGACCTCATCGTCGACTCGGGGCTGTCCGGGCTCGTGCCGCTGTTCTTCATCGCCGCGATCGATCCGAGGCTGCTGCTGGTGCCCGGCGTCTTCGCGGTCTTCTTCGTCGCCGCGCTGTGGCACTACATGCGTCAGCTCAACCCGGTGGCGACCCGCATGCGTGAGCAGTTCGGCGACCTCAACGCCGGGCTCAGCCAGGCCGTGCGGGGCATCGAGGTGATCAAGGTGATGGCGCAGGAGGGGCAGGAGCGCAGGCGGTTCCGCTCGTACGCGCGCCTCTACCGTGACTCCTTCGTCCGCAACGGGCTGGTGCAGGCCCGCTACCTGCCGACGTTGCTGTTCGCGGGCGCGGTCGGCGGGGCGTTATGGCACGGCCTCTACATGCAGAGCACCGGCGCGATCTCGGTCGGTGAGCTGGTGGCGTTCATGGGGCTGGTGGTCATGCTGGGCTTCCCCACCCAGATGTCGATCTTCACCTTCTCCCTGGTCCAGATCGGCATCGCCTCCGCGCGCCGGATCCTCGACATCGTCACCTCCGACACCGAGTTGCAGCAGCGTGACGACGGCCACGCCGCGCCGATCACCGGCGAGATCGTCTTCGATGACGTCACGTTCGGCTACGACGACGGTGGCGAGCCGGCGGTGCGCGGGCTGTCGTTCACCGTCAAACCGGGCGAGACGGTGGCGATCGTGGGGGAGACCGGGTCGGGCAAGAGCACGCTGACGAAGCTGGTGCCGCGCATCTACGACGTCACCTCCGGGCGCATCCTGGTCGACGGTGTCGACGTACGCGACTGGGACCTCGACTCGCTGCGTTCCCAGATCTCCACGATCGAGCAGGACATCGTGCTCTTCTCCCGCTCGGTCGCCGAGAACATCGCCTTCAGCCTCGGTCAGCGGGCCGATCGCGAGGCCGTGATCAGGGCTGCTGAGGACGCGCAGGCCGCCGAGTTCGTGGGCGAGCTGGACGACGGCTACGACACGGTGATCGGCGAGCGGGGCGTGACGTTGTCCGGCGGGCAGCGGCAGCGGCTGGCCATCGCGCGGGCCTTGCTGACCGATCCGGCGATCCTCGTGCTCGACGACTCCACCAGTGCCATCGACTCGGCTACTGAAGACAGGATTCAGCAGGCCATCGGGCGCATTCTCGACGGGCGGACCACGTTGCTGATCACCCATCGGCTCTCCCAGATCCGGTGGGCCGACAAGGTGCTGTTGCTGCGGCGGGGCGAACTGGTCGACTGCGGGACGCATGACGAGCTGATCGAACGGAGCCGGCTCTATCGGCGGATCTTCGCCCATTACGACGAGGCCGGCGTCCAGGCGGAAGACAGCGCACCGATTCTGGCGAGTGAGCAGGGAGGTGCTCGCTGATGGGCTTCATCATGGACGGCCTCGACGCCGAGGACTACGACCGCACCTACAACGACCGCGACCTGCTGCGCCGGATCGTCACCTACTTCCGGCCCAAGGCCGGGGCGATGTTCCTGGTGGCCGGCATGATCGTGGCCGCCTCGATGAGCCACGCCGCGACGCCGCTGCTGGTCAGCTACGTCGTCGACGCCGTCGCCGACGGCACGATCGGCCAGGTCGGATGGATGTTCGTGGTGGGGGTGCTGCTCGCGGGTGGGCTCGGGTGGGTGTTCAACTTCGTCCGCCAGTGGTTCAGCTCCAGGGTCACCGGCGACGTGGTGCTGCGGTTGCGCGAGGACGCGTTCGACGCCGTGCTTGAGCGAGACATGTCGTTCTACGACGAGACGCCGTCCGGGCGGATCGTCAGCCGGGTGACCTCCGACACCGACGACTTCGCCACCGTCTCCACCCTCACCATGGACCTGATCAGCCAGGTGCTGATGGTGCTGTTCGTGACTGTGCTGCTGTTCGCGCGTAGCGTCGAGCTGGCCTTGCTCACGCTGCTCGTGGTGCCGATCGTGGTGGGCCTGGCGCTGCTGTTCCGGCGGCTCGCCCGAGCCAGCACCAGGCGCGCGCAGCGCTCGCTGAGCCGGGTCAACGCGAACTTGCAGGAGACCATGGGCGGCATCGCCGTGGCCAAGAACTTCCGCCAGGAGCAGCAGGTCTACGACGAGTTCCGGCCGATCAACCAGCAGAGTTACCAGGTGACGTTGCGGCAGGGGTTCGTCTTCTCCGGGATCTTTCCCGTGCTGTTCTTCGTGGCGGGGCTGGCGACGGTCGCCCTCGTTTATCTCGGGGGCTCGGCGGTGCTCACCCGCGGGCTGTCCGCCGGTGACTGGTACCTGTTCCTGCAAGGGGTCGCGCTCTTCTGGATGCCGCTGACGTCCATCGCCGCGTTCTGGTCGCAGTTCCAGCAGGGGCTGTCGGCGTCGGAACGGGTCTTCGCGCTGATCGACGCTCCGCCCCGGGTGGTGCAGAGCGACGCGCAGCCGGCCGGGGAGCTGGCCGGGCGGATCGAGTTCGAGGGGGTCACGTTCGGGTACGACGCCGCGCATCCTGTGTTGCGTGACTTCGATCTGCGGATCGAGGCGGGCGAGAGTGTCGCGCTCGTCGGGCACACCGGGGCGGGCAAGTCCACGCTCAGCAAGCTGATCACTCGGTTCTACGAGTTCCAGGAAGGGCGCCTGCTGATCGACGGCCGCGACATCCGTACCCTCGACCTGGCCTCCTACCGGCGGCAGATCGGCGCGGTGCCGCAGGCTCCGTTCCTGTTCAGCGGCACGGTCGCGGACAACATCCGCTATCCGCGACCGGAGGCCACCGATGACGAGGTGCTGACCGCCGCGTCGGCGGTCGGCGGCGGTGACTGGATCGAGGCGCTGCCCAACGGGCTGGCCACCGACGTCGGCGAGCACGGGCGTGCCCTGTCGATGGGGCAGCGGCAGCTTGTCGCGCTGGCCCGGCTGCTCATTCAGGATCCGGCGATCGTGGTGCTGGACGAGGCCACGGCGAGTGTCGATCCGCTGACCGAGGCGCAGATTCAGGAAGGGCTGGACGTGGTGCTGGCCGGGCGGACCTCCATTGTCATCGCTCACCGGCTGTCCACGATCGAGCATGTCGATCGGATCATCGTGCTCGACCACGGGCAGATCGTGGAGGAGGGGGATCACGCCACGCTGCTGGCCCGGGGTGGGCGCTACTGCCAGGTCTACAACACCTACTTCCGGCACCAGTCGCCCAACTATCGGGCGGGGGCCGGCTTCGTCCCGGTCAGTTCGGGGTGAGTGGCGGGCGGGTCGGGTTCGGGCCAGGAGGAACGCGGGTCGGCAGGCCACTCATTCCATGACCAGGAAGCGGTGGTCCAGCCCGGTGATGCGCAGCAGCCAGGCTACGCGCGGGGGAACGCCGGTCAAGGCCAGCGTGATGCCTCGTGCCTGGGCACGGTTTTGCACGCCGACCAGCACGCCGAGCCCGCCGGCCCCGCAGAAGGTGACCTGGGACAGATCCAGGACGAGCAGGCCGCTGCTGTGGCCGAGGGTGTCGATCAGCCGCTGGCGCAGCCGGGCGGTGGTGAAGATGTCGATGTCCCCCGACAACTGCACGAGGGTCGGCGCCGAGGCGTTCATCTCGGCGGGCGAGGCTGCGTCAATGGCGATCATGGAAGTTCTCCTCACGGGAGAAGCCGAAAGTAATAAGAAGCCTGCCGACCGAAGATCGGCCCGCCGCCAGTACGGGCGATGCAAGGGCCGCTCGATCCGGCCGGCAGGCGGCACATGGGTCATGGCTGCGTTGTCGGTCGTCCCACGGATGCCTGCGTCACCTGCCCGATGACCGATCCGCCCTCGTTCTCCCAGCGGGCCGAACCGTCGGCCATGGCATGCGGAGCGGGGCCGGCGGGCAGCTGCGCGAGGGTGAGGATGGCGTCGATGCTGAAACCGGCGATGTCCTGGACGGTGAGCTTGAGCGTGGCCTCGGCGGTGCCGGCGGCGGTGCCCGAAGGGACGAGCAGCAGGACGACCGGCTCGCCGGCGGCGAAGCTGAGAGTGATCACTCGCGGATCGGCGTGGCGGAACCAGCCGACGCGGACCTGACGCCCGCGCGCCGGGATGCGGCGCGGGATGTTCCGCCACACATCGCCATGCAGGCCGATGCGGAGCGTGACCCGATCCAGCAGCCGGTCCACGGCGGCGATGAGGCCGGGCAGTTCGGCGGCCGCGTCACAGGAGAAGGGCCACCAGGCCCCGTCCACCACACTCAGCCGGTTCGGCACCGGGCGGAGACTGAGCCGTAGCGCGGAGTCGACCCGAGGAATCGTGGGCGAGGCGGAGCTGAGCGGTGCGGATTGAGAAAGAAGCGTCGGCGTCATGGTCGCCTGACCTGTCCAGGCCCCTGAAGGAGCCGGTGGTGGTTCGCCGGGGGCGACGCAGACCTGAATGCCAACGTTCGAAAAGCCTTCGGTACTTTCAGTCTACCTCATGACGTCCTTCGACCTGGCGGACGTGCGCCTGTCGGCCCGCAAGGGCGAGCCGCACATCCGCGGTCAGGCCCGCCCGCTGGGCCAGGTGCCGTCACGCGGAGCGCGGAGGGTTTCGGCCTGTTCGGCGGTGACGCCGCTGGCGCGCTGGTCGACGCCCCGCCCCGGGTGGTGCAGAGCGACTCGCCGGCCGGCCGGTGAGAGGAGGGCGATCACGCCACGCTGTTGGCGAGGGGTGGTCGCTACTGCCAGGTCTGCAACACCTACTTCCGGCACCAGTCGCCCCACTGTCGTGCGGGGACTGGCTTTGTTCCGGCCAGTTCGGGTTGAGCGCGGTCCGGTCGTCTGGGTGTGCGGGGTTCGGGTCGATTGGCGTGAGGGTGGGGGCAAGGTTGTTTGAGAGGATCACCCGGTCTGTTCGGCGAGGGCGACGATGATGCCCGCTGGACCGCGGAGGTAGCAGAGGCGGTGGCTGGTCTCGAATCGCACCAGCTCGCCGACGAGTTCGGCCCCGTGCGGTCGCAGGCGGTCGAGGATGTCGTCCATGTCCTCGACGGCGAACATGACGCGCTGGGTCCCCAGCGTGTTCGCCGGAGCGTGCGGGTCGCCGGCCGGGCTGGACGGTGTGTGGTACCTGGTCAGTTCGAGGCGGCTGTGGCCGTCCGGGGTGCGCATCATCGCGATGTCCGTACGAACTCCGTGGAGTCCGACGACGCGATCCACCACGCTGCCTTCGAGCGTCGCCTCGCCTTCCAGCTCCAGTCCGAGTTCGGCGAAGAACGCCTTGGCGGACGGGAGGTCGTCGACGACCATGGCGATGTTGTCCAGCCGCTGGACCGTCCCGCGTCCAGGGCGGGGGCTGTGCCGGTCGGTGTTCTTCATGATGGTCCTTTCCGGGACGGGCGCGGGCTCAGGCGTTCTGGCGGTCCTGCTGTCGTTGCATGAGCTCCGCGATGGCGGTGGGGAGCGTGGTCTCGAAGTCGATCAGCTTGGCCCAGGTCGGCTTCACCACGATCCGGACCATGCCGTCGTAGAGGGCCTTCACGCCCACCTCCCACTCCGCGCGCTGCTCCGGCGTCATCTCGTACGTGCCGTTCCACTGGAGGTACTCGTCCGCGATGCCCTCGACGACGTCCAGCTCCGCGTTGCCGCGAAGGAGCAGGACCCTCGGCGGGTGTGACTCCGTGTCGATCGTCAGCGCGACCGCGGGGTTGCGGCGCAGCGCCGGCAGTTTGCGGGCGTTGGTCGCGGTGCACATGACGATCTCCGTGCCGTTCCAGACGATGCCGATCGGGATCGCGCGCGGCGTGCCGTCCAGCGCGACGAACGCCAGCCTGGCCAGGTCGCGGGCGAGTAGTTCCTGGCTGAGCGGGCGGTTCAGTACCTCGTCGATGGCGTGCTGGTCCATGAGCGAAACCTCTCAGTTGTAGTAGCGGCGGGCGCTGGAGCCCACGCGGGAGATGTCGGTGCCGTAGATGTGCAGACTGATGGCGATCTCGTCGCCGATGTTGCGGATGCGGTGAATGTCGCCGGGCGGCGCGAAGCCGCTGACCTCCCCGGGCGGGTTGTCCCGCGTGCCGATGGGGGTGAGGGCTTCGTCGAACAGTTCCTCGTGCTCGACGCCCGACAGCACGCCCACGACGCACCAGGTGATGTGGTCGTGGATGCGGGTGGTCTGCTCGGGGCGCCAGACCAGGCCGAGGATGGAGAACGCTCCGTCGGGCTCGACGTGCAGCAGGTGGCCCGCGACTCGGTCGGGCTCGCCGAGGCGCTGGTCGGGGGTCAGGATCTCGGGGCCTGGGAGGTGTGCGCGGAGGCTTTCCGCGACCAGTTCCGCGGTGTCCGTCCAGTCGGTCCGTACGGCCACCGCTCGGCGGATGGCGGCGGCGAGGTCGGTGAGGGGCATCAGGGTGCGGGTCATGGCCACGCTCTCCTTTGCGGAGTGGGTTCGTCCTGTTCAAGGCTCCCAAGTGACGACTTATACGTCTAATGACAATATTTGGGTTAATTCATGCGTACTCTGTATGCGTGCTGGATATCGCGAGGTTGAGGGTGCTCGCGGCGATCGCCGCGCAGGGCTCGGTCACCAAGGCCGCCAAGCAACTGAACTACTCCCAGCCTGCGGTCAGCCGTCATCTGGCCCGGTTGGAAGCTGAGACCGGGGCCAAGCTCGTCCAGCGGGTCGGCCGGGGCATCCGGCTCACTCCGGAGGGCGAACATCTCGCCCGTCGCGCTGCCGAGATCGTCGGCCGGGTCGACGCCGCTGCCTCGGAACTGTCCGCGATGGTGGGTTTGCGAACTGGCCGGGTGCGGGTCGCCGGGTTCCAGTCGGCGCTCGCGGCGCTGGTGCCGCACGCGGCCGGCACTCTGCGTCGTGAGCATCCCGGCATCGAGCTGCACCTGGTCGAGGCCCATCCGCGGGTGGCGCTCGATCTGCTGCGGGCCGGGGAGGTCGATGTCGCGGTCGTCTTCCGTTACGACGACGCCACCCCGGATGACATCCGCGCGACGCATCTGTTCGACGACCCGATGTACCTGCTCAGCCTGGAACCCGGCCAGACGCTGGAAGGCAATCGCGACGCCGACTGGATCGCGGGTTGCGAGAACTGCCGGCGCGACTTCCTGGAGGCGTGCGCCAGGGTGGGATTCGTTCCGGCCATCGCGTACATCACCGACGACACCATCGTTCAGCAGGCACTGGTCGCGGCGGGGATGGGGGTGACGACCATGCCGGGGCTGACGTTGCGTACCCACCATGCGCCTGGGATCGAGGCCAGTGTCCTGAGTGACTTTCGGCGGCGGGTTTATCTCGCTTCTTATGGTGATCCGCCGGATCCGCCGGCGACCACGGCCTTCATCGGCGCGCTGCACCGGGCCGTTGAGCAGGTCCACCCTGGCGAGCCGTCCCCAGCGGATTGACGCATCAGGATCAGGGGTCGTCGCGTAGGGCGCGGAGGGTTTCGGCCTGTTCGGCGGTGACTCCCTTGGCGCGTTGGTCGGCGGCCTCCTCGGCGGTGAGGCCCGCGCCCGCCCAGGACGCGGTCTCCTCGAACGGGATTCCGGCCTGCCACCACTCGCGGGCGACCGCCATCGGGGTGAGGCCGCGCTGGATGTAGCGGCGTGCCTCGGCGGGTCTGAGGCCGAGTTCCTGCCACATGCGCGCGGTGGAGGCGTCGATGCCGTACCCGGCCCAGGCGATGGCCTCGTCGTTCACCCAGTCGGCGTCGAGGTAGCTGTACATGACCAGGGCGCCGGCGTTGCCCGCGCGGCGGATGAAGCGCTGGGCCCGGTCTCGCGGGTCGTCGGCGCCGAAGGACATGAGGCTGGTGAAGGCGTCGCCGGGGGCGGTGGGGTCGTCTGTTCGGCGTGGCTCGCGGCCGTGCTTGATGTCGAACGCCTGGTCCGGGGTGAACCCTTTCTCCCGGTACGTCAGTGCCTCGTCCAGGGTGAACTCGTACTCGTGCCAGAGCAGTGCCTCCGGTGCGCCGAGCCCGGCAGTGTGGCAGGTGGCGACGGCTTCGGGGGTGATGCGGGCGGTCGTCCATTGTGTGGCGAGTGCGGGGTCGGTGATCCCCGCGTGCCGCCAGGCGGATGCCTGCGCCGCCGTCAGCCGCCATTCCCACCAGCGGCGGGCCTCGTCGTCGGGGATTCCGGCCGCGCGGTAGGGCGCGGGGTCGAAGTGGTGGGTCATGCTTCTCCGATCTGTACGGTTCGCGCCCACGAAGGGGCCTGCCCGCCGGTGTTGAGCAGCCCGACGATGACGCGGCTACGGGCGGGAGGGCGGTCGGGCCACGGGGTGCGTCCGTCGGTGAGTGCGATGATCAGGTCCGGCGGTGGCCCCGAGGCGAGTGCGGCGGTGAACCCGGCGCGGAGGTCGGTTCCGCCGCCTCCGCCGAGTCGCAGATCGGAGATCCGGCGGAGGGGTTGGGGGCGGTATGCCCGCGCGTCGCAGGAGATCACCGTCACCCTCCGCCGTCCGACGCCGACGGCTCGGAGGATGCCGGTCACCTCGGCCAGCGCCTGGCCGAGCATGCTCTCGGTGACCGAGCCTGAGGTGTCGATCAGCACGGTGACCGAGGGGGCCGGGCGGTGCAGGCTCGGCAGTACGACGCCGGGGAGCGCGGCGGCTCTGCGTGACGGGGTGCGATAGGTGTAGTCCACCCGGCCCGCCGCCTGGGCCAGGCCGTGGCGGATGGTGGTGGACAGGTGGCGCCGCCAGTTGATGGTGGGTTCGAGCACCTGGTCGGCCCAGCGGAGCCAGCCGGCCGGGACGTCGTCGTGGGCGTCGAGGCGTTCGCGGATTTGGCGGGCGGTGTCGAGCGCGGTGAGGCGGGCGCCGGTGGCGGACAACCCGGGTTTGTCGGTCTCCCATGGCCGGGGCTGTCCGTCGCATCCGCTACCGCAGTCCGGTGGTGGTCGGTCGTCGCCGTTGCCGCGGTCCGGTGGTGGTCTGTCGCCGCCCTTGGTGCGGTCCGCCGGTGGTCCCTGACGGTCGCTTCCGTCATCGTGACGGTCACTTCCGTGGTCTCTGCCCGCAGGCCGCTCGTCGGGGCCGATTCTGGGGTCCCGTTCCGAGGGCTGTTCGTCGTGGGAGTTTCCGCAGCTCCCCTCCTGCGGCCGTACGGTGTCCGTTCGGTCGAGCAGAGCGCGGTGGTACCGCTCGGCGGGCCACCCCTCCGGGAGCTCCAGCCGTGCCGGCGTGATCGCGTCCGGTGGTAGTGGTAGGTCCGTGAGGTCGTCGTTGATCTCCGCGTCGGTGGCCAGGTTCCAGTTCCGGCGCTCCAGACGTCCGTCCGAGCCCGGGTAGCGCCGGGCGTGGTCCCGTAGCAGGTGGCCGGTCTGGTGGATGAGCCAGGAACCGACCTCGGGCACGCTCCGGCGTTCCAGCTCCTGCGCCCCGACGTACACGTGCCAGGCCGTGTCGGTGGGGAAGCCTCCGAGCCTGCCTCGCACCACGATCGGGTCCAGCGCCAGCAGCGCTCCGCTCAGGTACGGCGCCCGTGCCACGGCCCAGACCCGGGCCGCCGCCCACTTCTTCCACAGGTCTGGGGACAGCGACTCACTCATGGAGCAGCCCGGCCGCGCGCAGGATCGGCGTCAGCTCCAGCAGTGCCACAGGCAGCCGTGCCCCGGGTGGGCGGCGGTGGGCGAGGGCGCGGGCGGCCAGGGTGGCGACGTCGGGTGCGGTGCCGGCGGCCTTGGCGATCACGTGCCAGGCGGCGTCCCACAGCTCGCCGCTGCCGTCGGCCACCGCTACCGCCACCACCGACGTCAGCACGGCGAAGGCTCGGTCGCCGCGTCCGGGCAGCTCGAACGCGTCCGGGTCGGCGAGCACCGCCATCGGGTCCGGCAGGTCGAGGCGTTCCAGCCAGGACAGGAACTCCAGCGCCGCCCCCTCCCCGACGGCTCCCGCCACGAGCACGGCCAGCACCTCGGGCGAGGCGGCGGTGGCCTGGCAGGCGGCGAGCAGGCGGGCGGCGGACTCCCAGGATCGGGGGCTGGGCCAGCCCCTGCCGGCGGCGTCGCCGGAGGGCACGTGTAACGCCAGCGTGGGCCGTACCTCCAGGAAGGCCGCCACGATCGCCCGCGCCCGCGCGACCTCCTCAGGTGAGGCCGGCCGCTCGAAGCCGGACAGCGGCGGCCGGGGGAACCCGACGGCCAGGCCGCGTGCGATCCGCCTGCCGTCCACCGGCCAGTCGAGGTGTACGAGCCGGTTGGCCAGCGGTGCGGCCAGGTCCCAGCCGTCGGCGGCCTCCTCGGGAGGGTTCGCCGCGGCGACTATGCGTACTTTGTCGGGCAGTCGCACGTCACCGACCGCCCGTTCCAGCACGACCCGGAGCATCGCCGCCTGTACGGCCGGGGGAGCGGTGGTGAGTTCGTCCAGGAGGAGAAGCCCGTGTCCGGCCGTGGCCAGGCGCTGGGCCCAGGCCGGAGGGGCGAGCCGTACCGTCCCGTCGGCGATCAGCGGCAGGCCGGCGAAGTCGCTCGGCTCGCGGATCGACCCGATGACGACCTCGACCGGCCAGTTCAGCGACTCGGCCAGGGCCAGGACGGCGGACGTCTTGCCGGTGCCGGGACTGCCCCACAGCAGGACGGGCACCCCGGCCGACACCGCGATCGACAACGCCTCAGCCGCCACCCCGCCGTGCTCCCCGACGGCCGGGCTGCTCCACTCCTCAGCGGCCGTCCCGCCGTGCTCCTCAGCGGTCGGTCGGTCTCGCTCCTCAGGCGCCGGCTCGCCGTGCTCGTCAGGCGCCACGGCCCACGCCTTCCCTCTGCCAGATCGCCCCGAGCCCAGGCACGCCGAGCTGCCGTTTGAGCAGTTCCAGCTCGTACGCGGGCAGTTCGCGAAGGACGAGCTCGGCGTTGTCCCGCAGCGGATGATCGCTCATCCGCACCTGCCCGGCAGCCTCACAGAACGCCCCCGCATCCCACGGAACGCCAGGCCCCACGACCGCCCCGTCCGCGATCCCGGCCAACTCCTCGGCGGTGGGCCGCGCGGTGATGCCGAGCCTGGTGGTGAGCCGGTCGCCGACCAGCAGCCCGGCCAGGTAGCTGAGGCCGTCCCGGGCGTGGCGGCGGCGCGGATCGGCGCCGTGGACCCAGGCGGTGACGATCTCGGCGACCAGCCGGGCGGCCGCGTGGCTGGGGCGGTCGGAGGTGCCGAAATCGCCGAGATCAAGCTGGTTCGCGGAGATCACCAGCGCCGCCCGGGCCTCGGTCCAGCCGCGGGTGAAGTGGCTCCAGCCCCACGGGTACTCGCCGCCGTGCCCGATGTAGGGGTGTTCGCCGCCGAAGACGTTGAACACGAACCCGATCGAGACGTCCTCGCTCGGCCCGGTGAGGGTGCCGCCGGACGCCTGTGCCGTGATCATCTGCCGGGCGGTGCCGGGCGACAGCACGCCGCCGCCCCCGCCGAGCAGGGCGAGGACGAACCTGGCGTGGTCGGACGGCGTGCTCAACGCGGACCCCGCCGGGTAATCGCCCACGTAGAGCTGGGGGAGCGGCAGGCGCAGCCCGGGCAGGGTCGCGTACCCGGTCGAACGGCGCGCGAGCAGCTCCGCCGGGACGAAGTCCGGATGTTGCGCCCTGGGGAAGGCGCTCGACGACATCCCCAGGGGCGCGAACACGTGCTCCCCCATCCACTCCGAGAACGTGACGCCGTCAGGGTTCAGCAGCTCGACGAGCCGCCCGACCACGGCGATCCCGACATTGCTGTACTGGTACGCGGCCCCTACCGGCCCGGCCCAGAACGGCGTCAGCGCGCCCCCGTACGCGTCGGAACGCCCGGCGGCGAACACCCGCCGCAGGTGCTCCTCCAGCGGCGGAGGCGGCTCGCGGTGGAAATTGCCCAGGTTGATGCCGAGCCCGCTGCGGTGGGTGAGCAGGTCGCGCAAGGTGATCGGCCGCGGCCCGTGCGGGTTGACGATCGGCAGGTGCTTGTCGATCGGGTCGTCCAGCCCGATCAGGCCCCGCTCCACGAGCTGCAGGGCGGCCACGCCGGTGTACGCCTTGGCGTCCGAGCCCGTGGGGCCGATCGTGTCCGCGGTCATGGGGCGGCCGGTGGCCAGGTCGGCGAGCCCGTACGCCCTGCTCAGCGCCACCTCCGTGCCGACGCCCACCGCGATCGAGAGCCCGGGGGTGCCGCAGTGATCCATGATCTCCGGCACGAACGCGTCCAGCGCCTCGGCCAAGCCATCGATGTTCATGCGTCAATGCTTGCCTTGACGCTCGAACAATGTCAAGGCAAGCATTGACGGCATAATGGTACGGTGCCCGAGCTGCCAGACCTCACCGCCCTGCTGTCGATCGTCGAAGAGCGCGACCCCGACGCCGACCCCCTCACCCGCCTCACCGTGGCCGAAGGGGTGCTGTCCGATCTGCAGGGCATCGGTGACCGGTTGCTCGGTTACCTGGTCGAGCTGGCCAGGGCCGAAGGCTGCTCGTGGTCCGACATCGGTGACCATCTCGGCATCAGCCGTCAGGCCGCGCAACAGCGTTACGGCCGCCGCTGGTCCAGCCTCACCGTCGCCGATCTCGCCCAGTCAGGGGCGTTCGACCGTTACACGGCTCGGGCCAAGCAGACGCTCGAACGCGCCGAGGCTCACGCCCGTCGCCTGCGACAGTCCGCCGTCGGCGCGGATCACCTGCTGCTCGCCATCCTGGACGATCCCGACACTCTAGCCGTACGGGTCATCGCCGCTCAGGACGTGGATCCGTCCGCGATGCATGCCGACCTCGCCCGCAGCCTGACCACCGGTTCGGAAGTGACGGCGACGAGCCCCGCCGCGCCTGGGACCACGACGGCGAGCCTGGCCGGGCGCGGGACTTCGGCGGCGAGCTCCGCAGAGCCGACGGCGGCGCTTCCGATCGGGCCCGAGGCCCGGCGCGTGCTGACGGCCACGCTGGCCGAGACGGCCGAGTTGCGGCACAACTACGTCGGCACCGAGCACATGCTGCTGGGCCTGCTGCGCGACCGGTCCAGCACGTTCCTGCGCGATCACGGGATCGACCTGGAGCCGACGCGGGCGGCCGTACGCGCGGCCCTGGAGGCGTTCCTGCGCTCACGGGAGTCGTGACCAGCTAGGGTCATCGATAGGTCCGGCCTATGGGAGCGGAGCAGCACGTGGACGTCCGGCAGCTCGAATACTTCCTCGCCGTCGTCGATCACGGAGGGTTCAGCAAGGGCGCGCGGGCGCTGTTCATGGCTCAGCCCTCGCTCTCGCAGGCGATCAAGGCGCTGGAGAAGGATCTGGGCAGCCAGCTCTTCCACCGCGTCGGCCGGCGCGTGGTGCTCACCGACGCGGGGCGGGCGCTGATCGAGCCGGCCCACCAGGTCGTCCGCAGCATGGAGGTGGCCAGGGCCAGCGTGGCCGCCGTCCAGGGGATGGTGCGTGGCAGCGTCGCCATCGCCGCGATGCCGTCGCCGGCGGTGGAGCCGCTGAGCAGCATGATCGGCGACTTCCGCCGCCTGCACCCGGACGTGCGGGTCGTCGTCAGGGACGCGCCGGTGCCGCAGGCGGTGATCGAGTCGGTACGTACGGGCGTGACGGAATTGGGCCTGCTGTCGGCCTGGGAACTGCCCACGGTCTCCGACGTGCGCCTGCATCCGGTGGAGGAGCAGCGCTTCGTGCTCGTCGCCGCGCCCGGCGGCCCCTTCGAGCCCGCCCGTACGCTGCCCCGGGAAAGCCTGGCCGGCCAGCGCCTGATCGTCGGCGAGCACGGCACCGGCCTGCGCCGCCTGGTGGAGGAGATCCGCGCGTCCGGTGTGGAGGTGTCGATCGCGGTCGAGTCGGAGCACCGGGAGTCGTTCCTGCCGCTGGTGCTCAAGGGGGTGGGCGTCGGCGTGCTGGCCGAGGCGTGGCGGACGCTGGCGGAGCAGGCGGGCGCGCTGGTCTTCGACCTCGACCCGCCGGCCTCGCTGCACCTGGCCATGGTCAGCAGGCAGAGCTGGCTCACCCCGGCCGCCACCGCGTTCCTGGAGACGGCACGCGCTTATAGGCGCGGCCTATAGATCGGATCAGCGGCTCATCTTGGACGTTTCCATCGCCTGCCGCTTGAATCGAACCCATGACGACGCATGACATCGCCGTGATCCCCGGAGACGGCATCGGGCTCGAAGTCACCCCGGCGGCCCTGGAGGTGGCGCGGGCCGCGGGCCGGCGGCACGGATTCGAGCTCCGGCTCACCGAGTTCGACTGGTCGTGCGAGCGCTACCTGCGCGAGGGCACGATGATGCCCGCCGACGGCCTGGAGCGGCTGCGCGGCTTCGACGCCGTCTTCCTCGGCGCGGTCGGCTTCCCCGGCGTGCCCGATCACGTCTCTCTGTGGGGGCTGCTCATCCCGATCCGCCGTGCTTTCCAGCAGTACGTGAACCTCCGCCCGGTACGCCTGTTCGACGGCATCGAGGCCCCCGTACGCGCCACTGACATCGACTTCGTGGTCGTCAGGGAGAACACCGAGGGCGAGTACAGCGAGATCGGCGGCCGGATGAACCGCGGCTTCCCCGACGAGATGGCCGTTCAGGAGGCGGTGTTCACCAGGAAGGGGGTGACGCGGGTGCTCGACTACGCCTTCGGGCTCGCCGGTCGTCGTGGCGGCTACCTGACCTCCGCCACCAAGTCCAACGGCATCGTGCACACGCTCCCGTTCTGGGACGAGCTGGTCAAGGAGCGCGCGGCCGAGCACCCCGGCGTGCGCTGGGACCAGGAGCACATCGACGCGCTCTGCGCCAAGCTGGTGCTGGACCCGTCCCGGTTCGACGTGATCGTGGGCTCCAACCTGTTCGGCGACATCCTCAGCGACCTGGCGGCGGCGGTGACGGGCAGCATCGGCATCGCGCCGTCGGCCAACCTCAACCCGGAACGCGAGTTCCCGTCCATGTTCGAGCCCGTGCACGGCTCGGCTCCCGACATCGCCGGGCGGGGGGTGGCCAACCCGATCGGGGCCATCTGGTCGGCCGCCATGATGCTGGACCACCTGGGGCATGCCGAGGCGGCCGAGCAGATCGTGGCCGCCATCGCGACCGTGCTGGCCAAGGGTGACGTGCGGACGCGTGACCTGGGCGGGACGGCCGGCACGGACGAGTTCACCCAGGCCGTTCTGGCGCTGCTGGTATAGCTGGCACTACCACGGATCTCCCGGCTGCGGGATCGATGATCTTCCGGGAGTTTCCGTAAGTTTGACCGCATGATCCCCGTACGTACTCGCCGGTGGACCGGCGCCTCCGCCCTTGCCCTCGCCGTCCTCTACGGCCCGTCCATCGCCCCGGCGCAGGCCGACGCCGCTCCGGCCCCGCTCCAGGACGTGCTGGACGACCTGGTCGGCAAGGACAAGTTCCCCGCCGTGCAGGCCTCGGTCCAGGACCGTCACGGCAAGATGACCGATTACACGGCGGGCGACGACGTGCCGGCCGACGGGTACGTGCGCATCGGCAGCAACACCAAGACCTTCACCGCCGTGACCGTGCTGCAGTTGGTGGGCGAGGGCAAGATCAAGCTGGACGGGCCGGTCGAGACGTACCTGCCGGGCCTGCTGCGCGGCAAGGGCGTCGACGGGCGCCGCATCACCGTACGCCAGCTCCTCCAGCACACCAGCGGCCTGCCCGAGTACACCGACTTCCTGGCCAAGGGCGCCCTGCCCTACCAGCACACCTACTTCCAGCCGCGCGACCTGCTCGATCTGGCGCTGAAGAAGAAGGCCCAGTTCGAGCCGGGCGACAAATGGGTCTACACCAACACCAACTACATCGTGGCCGGCCTGCTCATCGAGAAGGTCACCGGCCGGCCCGCCATCGAGGAGATCACCAAGCGGACCATCGACCGGATCGGCCTGGCTCACACCTACTTCCCGAACGTCGGCGACCAGACCCTGCGCAGCCCGCACGCCAAGGGCTACCACCGCGACGACCCGGCCAAGCCGCGTACCGACGTCACCACGTTCGAGCCGTCCCAGGCGTGGACCGCCGGGCAGATGATCTCCACGCCCGGCGACCTCAACCGCTTCTTCTCCGCCCTGCTCGACGGCAAGCTCCTCAAGCCCGCGCAGCTCAAGCAGATGCGCACCACGGTCAAGGCCCCTGAGCTGGGCCCCGGCGGCCGATACGGCCTCGGCCTCAGCGCCGTCAAGCTGTCCTGCGGGGGCACGGCTTGGGGGCACGGGGGCGCCATCCCGGGCTACTACACGACGAACGCCGCCACCGACGACGGCCGCGCCGCCGCCATCGCCGTCACCCACCTCCCGGAGACCCAGGAGGCCCGCGACCACGTCGAATCCGCCCTCGACGCGGCCCTCTGCGCCAAGTCCTGAGCCGTCACCGGGCAGCCGACCGCTGCCCGGTGACCTGAGCCCTGCGCTGGTGACCGCGAAATCTCAGCGGCTCAAGGTGCGCCCTGATCGAGGTTCTGCGCGATGAGCTGGTTACGCGCCTCCTCGACCTGCCGCATGATGCGGTGGGCCCCGCACGTCTCGGCGGTGGCGTACGCCTCCTGGGCCAGCGCCACCGCGTCGTCCCGCCGGCCCTGCGAGGCGGCGATGTAGATCAGCCCTACCTGGTCGGCGGCGACACCGGCCAGCAACCCGATCTTCCGGCGCAGCCGTGCCGCCGCCTCCAGGCGTTCCCGGGCGGAGTCCAGCCGGCCTGCGGTATGGTCGGCGATCCCCAGGTGCCGCAGGGCCTCCGACTGGGTGTACGGGTCGCCCGCGGCCGTGGCCAGCTCGTACGCCTGCTCAAGGAGAGGGACGGCGCGGTCCAGGTCGCTGCGTACGACCTGGTGGAAGCACCCCTCCCAGAACACCGACTCCGCCTCGCCCGCCGCGTCGCCCAGCGTCCGGTACAGGCGGGTGGCCCGCTCGAACAGCTCCAGCTCACGCGGATCCTCGCGCCGGTCGTCGAAGAACCGCGCGTGCAGGATCCGTCCCCGGGCCACGGCGAGATCGGCTTCGACCTTGTCCAGATCCCGCTCCGCCGCTGCCAGCTCACCGACCTCGCCGGCGAAGACAGCGCGCTCGTAGGACAGCTTGGCCCTCTCGATCGGTCCTTCCACAGCTGCTCCGCTCACCTCGGCGACACCCCTCGTACGCGGTCCATGAGACCGTGCTCCGACGATCTCGACAAGCCTTCGGCCCCCGCAAGTCCAGGAAGCGCTCATGGCTCGCGGTGAACGATCGACTCATCGCCGCGACCCGGATAGGTCATGATGAGCAGTCGCTGGCCGGCCCGTTGCCGGCCCTTCTCGGACAGCCAGGCGTAGTGGACGCGCACCCGGTAGTGGCCCTCGCCGCGTGAGGCCAGGTCGGGGAGCGTGACGCCGGACAGGCCGTCGCCGAATACGAGGGTGCCGTCGCGGCTCTCGTACCCGGCCTCCACGACGTGATCCCAGCCCTTCGTCTCGACGGGCGGGCGGCGGTCGTAGGTCTCGGTGGTGACGCACATGCGTAATTCGGTGTTGACGAGGATGATGAGGCGGCCAGGTGCGGTGACCACCAGATCGCCCTCCTCGGCCCGCCACACGGGGTCGTCGTCCAGGTCGGCCTCCTCGTCGTACGCCTCCAGCGACAACTCCGTCCACACCGGCTTCTTCTCCCTGACGGCCCGCACCGGCTTGATCCTCGGCCGGTGGCGGGGAGCCTGGTCGCACATGGCCTGCTCCTCGGCCTCCCAGGCCGCTATCTCGGCCTCCTCCTCGGCCACCTCCGCATCGAACTCCGCCGCGACCTTCGGGCAGATGTCCTCCAGGAGGTACCTCTGCTCGCGCAGGTTGATGCCGTACGCCTGCTTGAAGGCCGCCTCCTCGCGGGCGTCGCCGCGGGTGTAGACAGCGCACATGCGGTGCCCGTACGCGATCAGCCGCTGGTCGGGCATGCTCGGGTGGAACGGCGGGGCGTCCAGCTTCCGTACGGCGCAGACGAAGGCCCGCTCGCCGGTCGCCTCCGGGTTGTTCTCGCATTCGTCTTTCGTGGTGGTCGGGCCGGGCGTGTGGTCCGACACGGGTACGAGGGCCAGCAGCGCGACCGTGGCCAGGCCCGCCAGGGCCAGCTGGTACGGCTTTCGGGGGCGGGGTCGTTCGCCGTACAGGAAGAGCAGGATGAGGGCGGAGCCGGTGAAGGCGGCGCTGTGCCAGAGCGGGGAGATGCCTGGCCCGGAGTCGAGTAGCGTATCCAGAAAAATACGGACAGTGATGTCCGGCGGCGCGGGCTGGCTCTCCCCGGTGACCGCAGTCACCACCCCGGCCACCGCCGCCAGCGATAACCCCCCGATGACCCCCTGCCGTAACCTCCCCCGACCTCCGCCCGCGCTTCTGCGCCGGAGTACGACAGCCAGCACCAGGGCCGCCCCTCCGCCACAGCCCGCGAGGAGGTCGATCAGCAGCCAGAGTTCTCGCGGGTACCAGCCCGTCCCCGAGAACCACGACGCGACCGCCCCTCGTGGTCCGATCCACAGGAACGCACCGTTCGTCCAGTTGGCCACGGCCGGGAGCAGCGGCAGGCCGACCGCCACCACTTCCCACGGCCGCAACCGGAAGGCACCCCTGGAACGCGGACGCGGAGCTCTGGGCCGGCACCCGACCTCGCTCGCGGACCGGCCGAGCCACACCACGGTGAAGACGTCCAGGAGCAGTCGGCTCGCCGCGTAGATGACGTAGGTCCGGCTGTCCGGGTAGGCGATCAGCGGCATGAGGAACGGCCCGGCAGCCATCACCGCTCCCGCCCGCAACGTCGTCCTTCCCCACCGGCCGTCCTTGGCCTGCGCCACCACGGTCAGGATCGTCGACACCACCCACGCCAGGCTGGCGCCCGGCGGAAGGACATCGAGCGTGACCCCGAACAGGTCCAGCGCCATCTCGACGAGCCCCAGGGTCGGCCAGCACAGCCCTGCCAACAGCGCGACCAGACGCAGCGTCCGGGAGACGGTGCCCATGACCCGGTAGAAGAGCACGACGACCGCGATGTGCGCGACGGCCTCAGGTGTGTCCTCGGGCCAGGGCAGTTGGTCGGTGAGCTCGATCGCCATCAGGACGTACAGCGCTGTCCGCAGCAGTAGCTGATCGCGGGTCTGGCGGGTTTCGCCGCTCCGGCCGCTGTCGCCGCTCCGGCCGCCCTGGTCACCGCCGGGGGCTGGGGCAGTGGTGACGGGCAGCGCGAGCTTGCTGGTCGTCCCGCCGCCGCGCCGCCCGGGCAGGATCTGCGCCAACCCCCAGGCCTGCGCCAACCCCACCCCGACCAGCATCACCAGCATCACGAGCAGATCCGCGTCGAATTCCTCGAGTTCGCCGGCACCTTCGGCGAACTGCCGGTAGACGAGCAGCCCAAGGAGCCGGGCGTCGCCGTACGCCACCGCCATCACACCCGCCGTGATGACCAGAACGGCGAAGACGGCGACGGCGATCCGAGAGAGGGCATGGCGAGGCACGGGAGGTTCCTGAGGCAGGGGAGGAGCAGAGGGGGAAGATCGAAACGCTCAAGATTAACGGAGCCGCCACCTCCAAGTCGATCATGAATCGGCCTGGCAGACAGCATCGAGTTGGTTATGTCTTCGGGTGGTGCTGCTTGAGCTGGTGATGGTTTATGACGTCAAGGGCGTCCGCTGGTGGGTGATCGGACGAGTGTCAGTGGGACCGCCTATTCTCTGGACTGACTGGTGATCAAGTGCGACCATCACTCCCGATTGAAGGGGCGCCCCATCATGACCAGTATCTTCACCGTGTCCGTGGACTCGGTCGAAGGCGCGACCCTCCGCGGGAGGGTGCACGTCATCAACCCCGACGTCCCATCAGTGCCGCAGAAGACCGTCTTTCCCCTGTCTCTCCTGGTGGACGCCTGGTGGAACCTGGACAACGGGTTCATGCACAACGAAGACGATGAGGAGGGCGGCGGAGAGCGATACCCCTTCACCGAGCAGCGGGGCCAAGCCATCACGGCAGGCATGCGGCTGAAAGACGAGTTCCGGAAGCTCTACGAACTCATCCTCGGTAAGGAGATAAGGGTCACCCCCGATGGGTACCTGCTCGCGGACGACGGCGAGACCATCCTCGAACCCAGGCGCAAAGCGGCAGAGGTTTACAAGCTGAGCGGGGGCAGCCGCTCCGGCTATTCCGTGTTCACTTCCGGCGACGCCGAGGAGTTCTCGCAACGCGCTGCCGACATCGTGACTTCCTATGACATCAGCCCCTATCGGAACGCCCCGCACCTGAGCGAGGCCGCAGCGCTGGAAGATCCGGAGAAGCTGGACGTATGGGATGGGTTGGAGCTGGAGGAGGACTACTCCTTCGCTGAGATCCCTTACGCAGAGATCGTGGTGACCGTCAGCGACGCGGGCTACCTGGAACACATGGTCGCCGGCATGCGTTGGGACACGACCATGACGGGGCATGTGTGCTGAGAACTCGTCACACGATTTCGCCCATGCGAAGGCGTCCCTTGGGGCTGATCTCACCATCCTCCAGGCGGGAACCGGCTTGGCCCGATAGGAGGGTGCGAGGTTGTGCGGTGGCTCGGCATGTTCTCGGGCCAGGTTGCGCCGCCCGGCGGGACGCCACCGGTGGTGTGGGGTCAGCCGGCTGGTTCCTCGCCTTCGACCAGAGGCAGGGGGCGGCGGGGGAGGAGGGTGAGGGTGCCGAGGAGCCAGTCGGCCAAGCGGTCGCGTTCGACGAGCAACAGGGGCTGGCGGGCGTTGAGTGCTTCCTCGCGGGCCTGCCGGGTGAGGTGGCCTGAGGTGACGAGGACCCCCGTATGGCCGGCGAAGGTGTTGGCGAGGGCGCCCAGGAAGTTGCGGACCTCGGGGGCTCCGACGGTCCCGCTGTAGCGCTTGCACTGGATGGCGTAGGGCTTGCCGCCGGGGGCGGTGGCGGTGATGTCGACGCCTCCGTCTCCCTTGCCTCCTCGTTGCTGGACGCGGCGGAAGCCGTCGGCGGTCATGCGTTCGGCTATCAGGTGCTCGAATTGAGGGCCGGTCATGAGGTCGACCTTGGCCAATTCGGTGTTGGCTGCCAGGAATTTCATGCGACGGGATTGGATGACCCTATACCGGAGGAAAAGGGCGCCGCAGAGGGCCACGATCGTCAGGAGGGCGATGGTGGTGGCCCAGCCCGGGTTTTCCGCGACGTATTTGACCACGGCGGTGATCGCGATGGCCGCGACGCCGATGCCGAGCAGCCACAACCCTTCGTTTCCGCCGGTCTTTCGCCGGCGTCTGCGGTGCCCTGATCTCCCCGATCGGCCTGAGCGTCCCGGTCGCCTCGCCATCAATCCCTCCCTGGGGGTCGGTCTCGCTGGCGATTATGAACGACGGCACCGACAGAAGCGGTGCCGAAGAGTACACGGGCGGTGGTATTTCAGTCCGGCTTTTTGTGAGTAAATTTCGGGTATTTCGGCGAAGGGGGAAATGGTGTAAATGGGGTTACGCAGTGACGTTGTCGGGCGACAGGAAGGCGTTCACCTGCTGCGCGAACTCCTCCGGGGTGACGATGCGCACCCCCAGGCTCTCCGCCTTCGTACGCTTGGAGCCGGCCTTCTCGCCGGCCACCAGCAACGACGTCTTGGCCGAGACGCTGGAGCTGGCCTTGCCGCCGGCTCGTTCGATCAGCTCGTTGACCTCGTTGCGGGAGAGCTGGGCCAAAGGGCCGGTCATGGTGCCGGTGACGACCACTGACATCGAGACCAGGGGGAGGTCGGCAGACGGCTCCTTGGGCTCGGCCGAGGGCGGGGTGGCGCCGGGCTCGGTCATGTTGACGCCGGCGCGGACCAGCTTGTCGATGAGGGGCGCGAGTTCGATCAGCTCGTCCACCACGACCGGGGCCTTCTCCGGGCCCATGCCCTCCACCTGCTGGATCGCCTCGGTGTCGGCGGCCCGGATGGCGTCCATGGTGGCGAAGTGGCGGGCGACGCGGCGGCTCATCGAGCGGCCGGTGCCGCGCACCCCGAGTGCTGCGAACACCCTGCTGAGCGGGCGCGACTTCGCCTGATCGATGGCCGCGATCAAATTGTCGCTGCTGGTCTCGCCCATACGTTCCAGCCCGAGCAACTGCTCCTTGGTGAGGAAGAACAGGTCGGCGAAGTCGGCGATCAGGCCGGTGTCGAGCATTTGCTGGATGCGGTTTTCCGCCAGGCCCTCGATGTCGAGGGTGTCGCGGCCGACCGCGTACGTGATGGACGCGATCGCCCGGCAGCCGCGCCCGCGCACGCACCGCCACCGCTCCTGGGAGGTGTCGATGGCGTCGCCGCAGGACGGGCAGACCTGCGGGATCGCGATCGGCTGCTCGTCGCCCGTGCGCAGGTGCACGACCGGCGCCTCGACGCGCGGGATCACGTCGCCCGCCTTGTAGACGGTCACGCTGTCGCCGAGCATCAGGCCGCGCCGGGCGATGTCGGCGACGTTGTGGAGGGTGGCGTAGGTGACGGTGCTGCCGTCGAGCTCGACCGGCTCCAGCACCGCGCGTGGCGCGATGATGCCGGTGCGGCCGGTGTTCCACTCCACGCGGAGCAGCTTGGTGATCTTCTCGGTGGCGGGCAGCTTGTAGGCGATGGCCCAGCGGGGCGCGCGGGAGCTGAAGCCGGCCTCGGCCTGGTCGGCGGCCAGGTCACACTTGATCACGATGCCGTCGATGCCGAACGGCAGCTGGGCCCGCAGGCCGGCGATCTCCCCGACGCGCTCCTGCACCCGTTCCAGCGTCTCGGCCGTGATGCCCGCGACCGGCGTGGCGGCGGTCGTCTGCACGCCCTGCGTGGCCACCCACTCCATGATCTGGCTGTGCGGCAGCTCGCGCAGGCGCGTGGCCAGCTCGGAGTCGTCGCCGGGCGACGGCACCACGCCGTAGCCGAAGAACGTCAGCTCGCACACGTAAGGCCGGTCCTGCGCGCGCAGCGTGCCGGCGGCGGCGCTGCGTGGATTGGCGAACGTCGTGCCGTCGTGTGCCGTCCGTTTGGCGCACGCCTCCTCGAACTGCGACGCGGTCATCATCACCTCGCCGCGCAGCTCCACCGTGACCGCGTCGGCCAGCCGGTCGGGGAGGCCGACGATGGTGCCGATGGCGTGGGAGACGTCCTCGCCGGCGGTGCCGTCGCCGCGCGTGACCAGTTGGGCCAGGCGGCCGTGCCGGTAGCGGGCCGAGATCGCCAGGCCGTCGAGCTTGGGCTCCACGCTCCACGCCGTGACGGGTCTGCCGAGCCGGCGCTCCAGCCCCGCCGCCCAGTCGGCGAGCTGCTCGGCGCCGAACACGTTGTCCAGGCTCAGCATGGGCACGGTGTGCGGCACGTCGCCCACCACCGCTCCGCCGGCCACCTTGCCGGTCGGCGACGACGGCAGCACCGACTCGGGGTGCTCGTCCTCGTACGCCTGGATGCCGCGGACCAGCCGGTCGTAGGCGTCGTCGTCGAGGGTCGAGGTGCCGTCCGCGTAGTAGGCGGCGGCCGAGTCGACGGCCAGCTGGACGGCCTCGGCGTAGGCCGTGTCGTCGGCCAGGGTGGTGATGGGGGGTGTCTCGGTCATGGGTCCATGATGTCGCCCGGCACCGACAAATCTGGCCCCCAGATTGCCCGTGGTTCATCTCCGGTGGTTCACGAAGGGAACTCCCCGGGTCGCCTCCCCGCCGCTCGCGGCCCATCCGGCTCGCTGGTCCTCGGGGGTACGTCTGAGCTGGGCGGACGCGGGTAGGGCGCGGGCATGGACAGGGATCGGGGAGAACGCGCGCCCGTCATCGTCGTCGGCGCGGGCATGGCAGGGCTGGCCTGCGCCGTACGGCTGCACGAGGCCGGCGTGCCGGTACGGGTGCTGGAGGCGTCCGACGGCGTCGGCGGCCGGGTGCGTACGGACGTCGTCGACGGATTCCGGCTCGACCGGGGATACCAGGTGTTCAACACCGCCTACCCCGAGGCCCGCCACGTGCTCGACATCGGCGCGCTCGACGTGCGGGCGTTCGCCTCGGGGATGATCGTGCAGGGAACCACGGCCAGGGCCAGGGTGATGCTGCCGTGGCGGCACCCCCGGCACGCGCTGAGCGGGCCGCTGTCCGGGGTCGGCACGTTGCGTGACACCGCCGTGCTCGGCGCGGTCACGGCACGCGACCTCGCCGCGCCGGCCTCCCGGCTGCGTGGCGGGCGCGAACGGCGTACCGACGAGGAGCTGCGCGCCTGGGGTATGTCGGAGAAGATGATCGACTGCCTGATGCGGCCCTTCCTCGCCGGCGTGCTGCTCGAACGCGATCTGGAGACCTCCAGCCGGGTCTTCCACCTGTTCTGGCGGTCGTTCGCGCGCGGCACCATCGGGCTGCCCGCGCTCGGCATGGGACAGATCCCGCGCCAGCTCGCCGACCGGCTGCCGCCGGGCACCATCACCTTGGGCGCCCGCGTGAGCGAGGTCACGGCCGACGGTGTCCGGCTCGCGGGCGACGCCGCGCATGACGGCGTACGGCACCCGGACGGTTCCGTGATCCACGGCCGGGCCGTGGTCGTGGCGACCGACCCCGAGGTGGCGGGGGAGCTGCTGAGTGAGATCGAGGTGCCGCCGATGCGGGCGGTGACCACCTTCTACCACGCCGCCCCGCGCTCACCCCTCGGCGAGCCGATCCAGATCATCGACGCGACCGGCGCCATCACCGACACCCTGGTCCTCACCGACGCGGCCCCCGAGTACTCCTCCGACGGGCGGGCGCTCGTGTCCACGTCGGTGCTGGGGCTGATCACCGACGAGGAGCCGGTCCGGCGGCGGCTGGGCGAGATCTACGGTGACACCTCCGGCTGGGAGCACGTGGCCACGTACCCGATCGCGGCGGCGCTGCCCGCGATGCCGCCGCCGTACCCGCTGCGCAGGCCCGTGCGGCTGCGCAGCGGGAGGTACGTATGCGGCGACCACCGCGACACCGGCTCGCACCAGGGCGCCCTGGTCTCCGGCCGCCGCGCCGCCGACGCCGGGCTCGCCGACCTCGCGCGGCGCCGTGCGGCCGATCGTCCCGCCCCCGAGCGGGCCGTTCGCTGAGCAGGCGGCGGTTCCCTCAGGGCGTTTCGCCGGGAGGCGAGGTCGTCTCGCGCAGGTAGGCGGCCACGCGTTCCTTGCCGCCGTACTCCGCCCAGCCGAGCGGGGTGGCGTCGTACCGGCTGTCCTTGATCGTGACGTCGGCGCCCAGTTCGACCAGGGTTCTGGCCGTTTCCACGTCGTCGTTCCAGGCGGCCGCGTGCAGCGGGGTGGCCCCGTGCGGGTGGTCGACGTCGAAGCCGAGGCCGGCCAGCAGGCGTACGGCGGCGGGTTTGCGCTGCTCGGCGGCGCGGTTGATCAGCTCGGGATGCCGGGCCAGCGCCCGCGCCCGCACGTCCGGGCCGAGCGCGGCCACCGCGCCGGCGTCGGCGCGCATGCAGGCGGCGGCGAACGCGTCCATCTCCTCCAGGACGGCGGAGGCGCCCGCCGCGGCGAGAAGTTCCGCCACCTCGGTGTGGCCGTTCAACAGCGCCAGCTCGTACGGAGTCCGCCCCCCGAACACCGGATGCCCGCCGATCCCGTCCACCTCGGCCCCGTGCGCGAGCAGCAGCCGGACCCGCCGCGCCCCGCCGCGCAGTGCCGCCGTGGCCAGTCCCTCCCGGAGCAACTGGCGTGGTGACTGCAGGACAGGCCCCAGCCGGGCGTACCACGGCCCGTCCCCGCCCCGCCCGAGCCCGAACTCCAGCAGCAGCCGCAGGTGCGTGGGGTCGTCGGTGAAGGAGCCGCCGAGGCCCAGGTTGTAGAGGGTCTGGCTGTCGTTGGGGTCGGCGCCGGCTTCCAGCAACAGCCTGGCCAGGGCGAGCGCTTCGGGATGCGGCGGCTGGTCCTGCTCTCCGCCGCCGAACGCGCCGGTCAGTGCGGTGAAGGGGGAGACCAGGCCGTCCCAGAGGAAGCCGGCGTTCGGGTCCGCGCCGTGGCCGAGCAGGACCTGGGCAGTCTCCACATAACGTCCCGAAGCGCCGGGCAGACGGGCGTAGGTCAGGTACAGCAGCGGCTCCCAGCCGAACGGCCCGCCCTGCGCCCGCGCCAGTCCCGGATCCGCGTCCAGCGTCGCGGCCAGGGCGTCGGCCGAGCCGGTGGCGGCCATGGTGAAGACGTTCGCGGTGGCGAGCTCCGGCTGCCGGGACAGCAGCTGCGCCGCCTCCCCGGTACGCCCCGGATGGTCGGCCCCGTACGTGAGGCAGGCCAGCCGCAGGAACTCCTCCGGCGGCTCCGCTCGCACAGGGACGCGGTGCGGTGAGCGGGTGTAGCGCTCGACGGTGCCGAGGTGCTCCTTCAACCGGGGCCAGCTCGCGAAGCCGTACATCCGGGCCGTGACGAGCTGCGCGTCCGCCAGCTTGAACGGCTGCGGCGGCCGGGGATGGAACTCGGCGACCAGCCCGCGCGCCTCGGGAGCGCCGGTCGACACCTGGCGCAGGAGTGTCTTGGCCTGCTTGCGGAGCCGTTCGAGGCTGGGGTTGTCGGGCAGTCGGTGGACGGGCACGATGGCCTCCTTTCCGTCTGGCCTGCCGTCCGCATGCTCAGGCCGGAAAAGAGGTCGGGCCGGGTCGTACCGAACCACATCAGGTGGGCTTGGCCCTTCCCGCGGACCGGGGGCGCCCTGAGAGCGCCTCCCTCACCATACGCCCCGTCAAAGAGTCCGCCGGCGCCTCCGGGAGAGTCTGCCCTTGATGAGTCGTACGTCCGTCGAGTCGCCCGCCAGATCGGCCACCCACCCGGCGACCGTCCGCAACGACGGCTCGACGACCTGGTCGCCCGACCACCACCAGCCCTTCTCCCGTGGCGGCTCGGCGGCCAGCCCCGCCGCCGCCAGCCCCGGCGGGTGCCCGGACCGCTCCCACAGCTCCTCCCACTGGCCGCGCCGCAGGCGCAGGTAGAGCAGATCCTTCAGCTCGGAGAGCACGCTGAGGTCGCGGATCGAGGTGGCCTCGGACAGGTCGAGCGCGTACAGGCGCGGGCACGACAGCAGCGGCGACAGGTCCACGGGACGGACGGTGCGCAGCGTCAGGAAGCGCAGCGTGGCGTGCTCGGCCAGCGGCGCCAGGTCGATCCGGTCCATGGCCAGGTCGAGCAGCTCCACGGGGGTGTCCTGGAGCGGCGCGAGGTCGGCGCCCGGGCAGTTCTCGACGTTCACCTGCCACAACATCGGCGCTCCGCGCACGGGGGCGAAGTCGGCCCAGGGGGCGTTGCGGATGGAGAGTTTCTGCACATGTTGGTGCAGGCCCCGCATGGAGGCGGCGTCGGTGCCGGCGATCGTGAGTTCGTCTGGTTTGTCGGACTCGTGCTCGTCCTGGCCGTCGATGTCGATCCGGATCCGCCGGCCCTGTCCCACCTCGTACGAGCCCGCCCGCAACGCCTTGACGTGCCGGCGCAGCAGGCCGGTCACCGAGTCGGCGACGTAGACGGGGCCGTCGTCGTGGTGCCTGCCCATGCGGATGACCTGGCCGGGACGCCCACCGGGGCCCGGCGCCAGGTCCACGGCCAGGTAGTCGCCGTGGGGGTCGGTGGCGAACGGGATCCAGTGCGGATGGTCCGAGGCGCGGCGGACCGCCAGCGGGGGGCCGCCGGTGCTGGTGACCAGCGGCCGGCGCAGATGGTGCCGCCAGGCGCGTCTCGCCGCCCACGTGCGGTTCTCCGGGCGGCTGATCTTCTCCAGGTGTTCCAGGCCGAACCAGTGGTGGCCGGCCAGCAGCCCCTCGCCGCCGTCGCCGTCCACGTGGGCGTAGAGGGCCTGGAGGTCCTCGGGGAGCGGGACCTGCAGCCTGGCCTCCAGCCACCGGCGATGGTGCTCGGGCAACGCCGGTGGGGGCGCGTAGGTGTCCTTGCCGCGCAGCGCGCGGTCGCGTCCGCGCAGGTACGCGCCGAGCAGGGCGACGGCCTCCTGCGGGTTGCCCGCCGGGGTGGCCATCGACGGGCCCGGCTGGTACGTGCCGGGGTCGGGCGGCAGGGCGCCGGGGCGCAGCACGTACAGGAAACCGCGGTCGTCCTCGCGCACCAGCGACTCGCTGACCACCGCCTCGAACCGGCCCCTGGCTTCGACGGTCAGCTCGATCGAGAGATGGTCGCCGCCCGCTCCGTAGTGGGTGTGGACGGCGCACAACTGCGGATGCAGGTCGATGCCGTCGCCGTCTCCCGCCGGGTCGAACCGGAACCCGTGGTGCCCCGACCCGCCGTCGCCGGTGGCGTATCCCCGCACCTCGGCACGCCGCCAACCCGCAGGTGCCGCATCGGTGATCTTCTCAGCCATGGCACGGAGAACATCGTCAATCACTCGGCACACCTCATCATCGGACAATGAGCCTTTCTAACACGCTCCGGGGAGGTCCCGAGCCGGTTGCCGGAGGCCCGTCTCCGCCGCAGGAGAAACGGCAGCTGACAGTGCCCGGCAGTGGCTGACAGCGATCCGGCAGAGCGGCCTGACACCGTTTCTTTCCATGAACGAACCCACCACGGGCGTCATCGTCGCCGGCGCCGGTCCCACCGGCCTCACCCTCGCCGTGGACCTGGCCCGCCGCGGCGTCTCCTGCCGCGTCGTCGAGCGGGCCGAGCGGCCCGCCGGCGGCTCCAAGGGCAAGGGCCTGCAGCCGCGGACGCAGGAGGTCTTCGACGACCTCGGCGTGATCGGCCGCGTTCTGGGCGTCGCGACGCCGTACCCGCCGGTGCGGGTCAGGCTGGGGCGGGTGCCCGTGTGGCAGACCCGCATGCACAGGCCCGCCAGGGCGACGGACGCGGTCCCGTACCCGACCGTGCTGATGCATCCGCAGTGGCGTACGGAGGCGGTGCTGCGCGAACGCCTGGCGGAGCTGGGCGGGAAGGTGGAGTACGGCACCGCGCTGACCGGCCTGGACCAGGACGCCCACGGGGTGCGCGCCACGCTGGGCACGGGGGAGACGGTCAGGGCGCGCTACGTGGTCGCGGCGGACGGCGGCAAGAGCCCGGTACGCAAGTCGCTCGGCATCGGCTTCACCGGCGAGACCCGCGAGGAGGAACGCGCCGCCCTGGCCGACGTGCGCGTGGAAGGGCTCGGCCGCGACCACATCCACGCCTGGGCGCGGCCGGGCAAGGGCTTCGTGGCCCTCTATCCGATGGCCGGCACCGATGCCTTCCAGCTCCTCGCCCCGCTCAAACCAGGGGTGGAGCCCGAGGACACGCTGGCCTGGTACCAGCGGCTGTTCGCCGAGCGGTCGATGCTGCGCGGGGTCCGGCTGACCGAGCTGCTGTGGTCGTCCCTCTACCGGGTGAACATCCGCCTCGCCGACCACTACCGCTCCGGCCGCGTCTTCCTGGCGGGCGACGCGGCCCACGTGCACTCGCCGGCGGGCGGGCAGGGGCTCAACACCGGGGTGCAGGACGCGTACAACCTGGGGTGGAAGCTGGCCAGGGTGCTGGCGGGGGCGCCGGAGGGGCTGCTGGACACGTACGAGGAGGAGCGGCGGCCCGTCGCCGCCGGGATGCTCGGCCTCAGCACCGACCTGCACGACAGGAAGTCGGTCAAGCGGGACGAGGAGACCTACCAGTTGTCCCTCTCCTACCGGGGCGGCTCCCTGGCCCGGCATGGCGGCGACCGCGTCCCCGACGGCGGGGTGCGGCTGGCGGACGGGACGCAGGCGCGGATGTTCGACCTGCTCAGGGGCCCGCACTTCACGCTGCTGGCGGCCGAGCCGTGGAGCGGGGGCGGGCCTGAGGTGCGGGCGTACCGGGTGGCGGAGCCGTACGGAGGAGAGCGGTACACGCTGATCCGGCCCGACGGATATATCGGGATCTCGACTTCTTCAGCCGATGATCTCGCTGGTTACCTGGCCATGGTCGTATGACGCCGACCCCGGTTGAGCTGCGGGGAAGCGGTTCTCATGAAGTTCTCAGGCGAAGTTTGTAGCACTTTCAACATAAATTTATGACTATGGGGCGATGGGGCACGCGCCGCAGGAAACCGGTGCGGCCGAGGCTCTGGCGGATCGGGGAGCCGTGGCCGGGAGAGCCCGGCGCTTCGCCGTCGGGGGCGCCGCACTCGCCGCGCTCGTCGTCGTGGCGGTGCTGGCGTACTGGCTGGGCGGCCGTGGCGGGCAGGTCGAAGGGGCCGGGCCCAGGCCGAGCCCCACACCGACGCCCACCACCACCCTCACGGTGCCGGACGTCTTCAAGCTGGTCGGGCCGTCGGTGGTGGTCATCCAGGCCGGCCAGTCGCTCGGGACCGGGGTGATCGCGGCCGACGACGGCACGATCCTGACCGCGCACCACGTCATCGACGGCGCCAAGGACGTGAACCTGACGTTCGCCGACGGCACCAAGGCCAAGGCCGCGGTCTCGTCCTCGAACCCCAAGCTCGACGTCGCCACCCTCAAGCCCGCCAAGCTCCCGGAGATCGTCGTCCCCGCGACGCTCGGCGGCGGCGTGAGCGTGGGCGCGCCCGTCGTCGCGATCGGCAACCCGCTCGGCCTCACCTACAGCGTCTCCACCGGCGTCGTCTCCGGACTCAACCGCACCGCCGACCGGAGCAAGGAGGACGGCGACCTGAAGGGGCTCATCCAGTTCGACGCCTCCGTCAACCCGGGCAGCTCAGGCGGGCCGCTCCTGGACGCCCGCGGCCTGGTCGTCGGCATCGTCGTCTCGATCGCCGACCCAGGAGGCGACGAGGCGTTCGCCGGCATCGCGTTCGCCGTGCCGATCGGCCTGGCCCTGGGCGGGGGCACCGACGGCGACGGCCCGCCGGGCGACGGGCCGCTGATTTGACCGACGAGAGGGAACACCGCATGGCCTCGACCAACCCGTCAGACCACCCGCTCGAACAAGTGCTGTTCGAGGTCAAGCGCACCATCGTCGGACAGGACGTGCTGCTTGAGCGCATGGCCGTCGCCCTGATCGCGGACGGCCACCTGCTGGTCGAGGGCGTGCCGGGCCTGGCCAAGACGCTCGCGGTCAGGTCGCTGGCCGCCGCGATGGCCGGCAGCTTCCAGCGGGTCCAGTTCACCCCCGACCTGGTGCCCGCAGACCTCGTCGGCACCCGGGTCTACCACCAGCACTCCGGGGAGTTCAGGACCGAGTTGGGCCCGGTGTTCGCGAACCTGCTGCTGGCCGACGAGATCAACCGCGCCCCCGCCAAGGTGCAGAGCGCCCTGCTGGAGGTGATGCAGGAGCACCAGGTGACGATCGGCCGCGAGACGTTCAAGGTGCCCGAGCCGTTCCTGGTCATGGCGACGGAGAACCCGATCGAGTCGGAGGGCACCTATCCGCTGCCCGAGGCGCAGGTCGACCGGTTCATGATGAAGGTGATCGTCGACTATCCGGCGCCGGCCGAGGAGCAGGCGATCGTGGCCAGGGCGCTGCGCCCGCCCGAGCCGCCGCAGCCGATGGTGACGCCCGAGGGCCTGATCGCGATGCGGGCGCGCGCCCAGCAGGTCTATGTTGACCCGGCCATCGTCGACTACGCGGTACGGCTGGTCGGCGTGACCCGGTCCCCCGCGACGGCCGGGCTCGGCGACCTGGAGCGGTACGTCACCTATGGGGCGAGTCCCCGGGCCTCCATCGCGCTCGTCACGGGGGCCCGCGCGCTGGCGTTCCTGCGCGGGCGTGACTACGTGCTGCCGCACGACCTGGCCGAGCTCGCTCTCGACGTGCTGCGGCACCGCCTGGTGCTCTCGTACGAGGCCCTGGCCGACGACGTCGATCCCGACACGATCATCACCAGGGTGCTCGGGGCCGTCAGGGCGCCCGACGTCGTCCTGCAGAACCGCTGAGCCGCCATGGCAACCGCCCCAGAGAAACTGCTGCTCCGCCTGGAGTGGAAGGTCGTCCGCAGGCTCGACGGCCGGCTCCAGGGGGCCCACAGGACGACGTACCGGGGCTCGGGGATCGACTTCACCGGGCTGCGGCCTTACACGGAAGGCGACGACGCCCGCCACATCGACTGGAACGTGACCGCCCGGCTGGACGAGCCGCACCTGCGCGTGTTCACCGAGGACCGCGAGCTGACGGTGTGGCTGGTGCTCGACCGCTCGGCCTCCATGGGGGCGGGCCGGCCGGGGCGCGGCAAGCACGACGTGCTCGCCGAGCTCGCGCTCGTCCTGACCCGGCTGTTCGGGCGGGGCGGCAACCGCGTCGGAGCCGTGCTGTTCGACACGGGGATGTTGCGCGTCGTCCCGCCCGGCACCTCCCGGCGGCACGCGCTGCGGATCGCCGCCGAGCTCCAGAGGACGTCGGGGACGCGCGGCGGCAGCACCACCGACCTGGCGGAGATGATCGACGCGGCCGGACGGCTCGCGCGCCGCCGCGCGCTCGTCGTCGTGCTGTCGGACTTCATCGGCGAGGGCGACTGGGAGCGCTCCCTGCGGCGGCTGGCCCGCCGGCACGAGGTGGTCGCGCTGCGCATCGTGGACACCGCCGACGACGTGCTGCCCGAGGCCGGGCTGATCGTGGTCGAGGACGCGGAGACGGGCGAGCAGCTTGTCGTCGACTCCGCCGCCCCGCTGCTCACCGGCCGCTTCCGCGCCGCCGTGGACGAGCGCGACGCCCGGCTCACGGCGGGCATGCGCCGGGCCGGGGTGCCGGTCCACCGCATCGACACCGACCGCGACCTCGGCGAAGCCCTGGTCGAGGTCGTCGCCAAGACCGGGAAGCGGGCGACATGACGGGGCCGATCACTGGGCCGATCATTACCGACCCGAACGGGCTCTCGGGGGAGGCTCCATGACCTGGTCCGCTCCGCTGCTGCTGGCCGTCGGGCTGCTGGTCACGGCGGCGCTCGCCTACGCGGCCGCAGTCTCCGCCCGCCGCAGGAAGGCCGCGCTCGCCGCGGCCGGCCTCGCCGTGCCGGGCGGACGCCGGGCGTACCTGGGAGTCGGCCTGACCATCGCCGGCGTCGCCGTGCTCGCCATCGCCACCGCCGGGCCGGCGGCCATGGTGCCGGTCCCGCGGGCCGCGGGCACCGTCATCCTGGCCATCGACGTCTCCAACAGCATGAGCGCCGACGACGTCGCGCCCACCCGGCTGGCGGGCGCGCAGCGGGCGGCCCGCGCGTTCGTGGCGGCACAGCCGGACAGCGTGGACATCGGGGTCGTCGCGTTCGAACGGGGGGCGCTCACCACCGCCAGGCCCGACGCCGACCACTCCGTGGCGCTGAAGGCCATCGACCGGCTGAAGGTCACCGGCGGAACCTCGCTGGGAGCGGCCATCACCGCCTCGCTGACGGCGATCACCGGCAAGCAGGCGGCCCTCGGCCGTGACGGCGCACCGCCGCCCGACCTCGGCTACTGGCCGTCGGCCACCATCGTGATCTTCTCCGACGGCCAGAACCAGGGCAACGACGTCGAGCAGGTCGCGGCCCTGGCCCAGCAGGCGGGCGTGCACATCCACACCGTCGGCGTCGGCACCACGGCCGGTGCGGCGGTCAAGGTGGACGGCTACAACCTGCAGACCTCACTGGACGAGGACACCCTCACGCTGATCGCGCAGACCACCGGCGGCGAATACCACCCCGCCACCGACACCGCGCGGCTCGACGGGGTCGCCGGCACCATCGACCTGCGGCTCACCGTCTCCGACGAGCCGCTGCCCCTCGCCGGCGGGCTGATCGGGCTCGCCCTCGTACTGCTCACCGCAGGAGCGGCGCTCACCGTGCTCCGATCAGGACGGGTGATCTGAAATGACGTTCTCATGGCCGTGGGCGCTGCTGTCCATCCTGATCCTCCCGCTGATCCTGGGCATCCGCTGGTGGGCGCTGCGCCGCCGGCGGCGGGCCGCCGTCCGCGTCACCTCGATCGCCCTCGTCCGCAGCGCGCTGCCCGGCCGGACGCGGTGGATCCGCAAGATCCCGCCCGCCCTGTTCGTCACCGGGCTCGCCCTGCTCGCGGTCGGGGCCGCGCGGCCGCAGGCGTCGGTCCCGGTGCCGCAGACGGCGGCGACGATCCTGCTCGCGCTCGACACCTCGGGCTCCATGTGCTCGACGGACGTGGACCCCAACCGCCTGACCGCAGCCAAGAAGGCCGCCGCCGACTTCATCGAGTCGCTGGAGGGCGGGCCGCGCATCGGCCTGGTCACGTTCGCGGGCAGCGCCGGCCTGCTCGTCCCGCCGACCGATGACACCGACGCGCTGACCGAGGCGCTGGAGAACCTCACCGTCGCCCGTGGCACCGCGATCGGCCAGGCCATGCTGACCTCGCTCGACGCCATCGCGGAGGTGGACCCGTCGGTCGCCCCCACCGGCGCGGACCCCGGCACCGGAGCCGGTGAGGGCCACGCCGCCGCCGCGATCATCGTCCTCACCGACGGCGCCAACACCCAGGGCGTGGACCCGCAGACCGCCGCCCAGGAGGCGGCCCTGCGCCGGGTCCGCGTCTATCCCATCGGCTTCGGCACCACGACTCCGGCCCCCATGGTCTGCGAGAACTCCCAGTTCGACGGCCGCGGCTTCGGCGGGTGGGGCGGCGGCTGGGGCGGTGGCGGCGGCTTCGACCGGGGCGGACGCAACATCCGCATGATCGACGAGCCCGCGCTCAAGCAGATCGCCCAGACCACCGGCGGCGCCTACCACCGCGCCGAGAACGCCGACCAGCTCAAGACCGCGCTCGAAGCCCTGCCGGGCAGCTTCAGCGTCATCAGGCAGCGGGTCGACACCGCTGCCGCCTTCGCGGCCGGCGGCGCGATCTTCATCGTCACCGCCCTGTCGCTCTCCCTCTGGTGGAACCGCCCCCGTACGGCGTCCCGATAAGCGGCGCTCAGTCGCCGGAGACCAGGCGGGCCGGGAAGCCGCCGGTCGCGATCGGGCCCCAGCGGTCGATGTGCAGCCGGATCAGGGACTTGTCCTGGCGGCGCATGGCCTCGCGGTACTCGTCCCAGTCGGGGTGCTCGCCGGCGATGCAGCGGTAGTAGTCCACCAGCGGTTCGAGCGCCTCGGGCATGTCCAGAACCTCCGCGCGACCGTCCACCTGCACGTACGGCCCGTTCCAGTCGTCTGACAGGACGCAGATCGACGCGCGGTCGTCACGGCGGGCGTTCACGGCCTTGGCGCGGTCGGGATAGGTCGAGACGACGATCCTGCCCTCCTGGTCGACGCCGCAGGAGACCGGCGAGAGCTGCGGCCGGCCGTCCGCGCGCGTGGTGGACAGCAGGCCGTGGTGGCGCGGGCGGAGGAAGTCGAGCAGTTCGGGCAGTTCGACGCGGCGGGCGGTCGCGATGCTGGGAGCCATGACACTTGCCTTTCCTTAAGGACGTGGCTCAGATCCTTCCACTCCTGACGCGAGGAACACCCGATCCGAAACGGGGACGTAACAGGCGTCCTACATGCTCGGTATCACCCTCCGCCCCCGTTAGGAGAATCATGAGCGTGTCGCGGACGTACGGACGACGGAACTTCCTGCGGGCGGCGGCGGCCCTGACCAGCGCGGGCGGCGCGATCCTGGCCGGCGCTCATCGTGCCGCCGCCAGTCCGACGCTGCCGAAGGAGATCCTGCAGCCCCGCAAGGGGCCGATCCACGGCAGGCACTACCTCCCGTCCACGACCGAGCAGGTCACGTGGGGGTACGTGCCCGCGCTGGGCAGCGAGCCGGTGCTGCGGATCAGGTCCGGCGACACGGTCACCGTCGACACGGTCTCGCACGAGGGCATCCTGGAGGACCAGGGCCGCGACCCCGTCGCCTACTTCGCCCGGCACGGCGTGCCCCGGTCGGACGTGCTCCAGGACGCCATCGCCATCGCCCGCGACTACGACCGCACGCCCAGGGACTTCGACCTCGACGGCCCCCACGTCGTGACGGGCCCGATCCACGTGGCCGGTGCGCGGCCCGGTGACGTGCTCAAGGTCGAGATGCTCTCGATGCTGCCCCGCGTCCCGTACGGAGTGGTGTCCAGCCGCCACGGCAAGGGCGCGCTGGCCCGGCAGGCGAACGGCGGCGCCCCCGACGGCATCACGCTGGAGGAGGTCATGCCGCCCGTGGCCACCGACGGCCGCCCCACAGGAGATCCGCTCAGGTACGGCAACGTCTCGGTGTTCACCCCGGTCCGGCGCGGACGCAAGGGCGTGGCCAGCGGCGTGCTCAAGCGCGGCAGGAAGGCGGAGGTGACGTTCCCGCTGAACCCGTTCATGGGGGTGATGGGCGTCGCGTTCGCCGAGGCGGGCCGGCCGACCGACCCGCTGCTCAACAGCATCCCGCCCACTTTGGGCGGCGGCAACATCGACATCGCCCACCTCGGCGCGGGCGCCACCTTCTACCTGCCGGTCTTCGCCGAGGGCGCGCTCTTCTACACCGGCGACCCCCACCACGCGATGGGCGGCGGTGAGGTGGCGCTGACGGCGATGGAGGGCTCGCTGCGGGCCACGTTCCGCCTGACGGTGTGCAAGAAGGGCTCGGGGGACGCCCCCTCCGTCGCCTTCCGCTACCCCTTCGGCGAGACGGAGGACGCCTGGCTGCCGATCGGCCTGTCCGATCCGGACGGCTCCAGGAACGGCCAGGTGAACGACCTGGACGTGGCCATGCGCCGCGCCGTCGTCAACGCCCTCGACTTCCTGGAGCACGACCAGGGGATGGACCGCGCCGTCGCCTACGCCTACCTGTCGGCCGCGACCGACTTCGAGATCTCCCAGGTGGTTGATCGGACCACCGGCGTGCACGGGCTCATCCGCAAGGAGCACTTCTGAGCAGGGTCTACGCGATGTGGCGGCGATCACATTCGGTGTGTGGATTCGTCCACAGATGATCCGTTGCCGTCTCCGTAATGTCTTTCTTGCCGGAGCACCCCGGCGGAACGAAAGACAGGGGAGGAACCCGAAATGCGTAAGGCTCTTGCGATCGCGGCACTGGTCGGTTCGGCTCTGACGGGTCTGGCGGTGAGCCCGGCCGCGGCTCGGGCCAGCACCACGAGCGCCGCTACGGTGGCCACGGTGAGCTGGGGGAAGTTCTTCTCCAGTGATCACAAGGCGTACACGTTCGGCAAGACGTGGAAGTCGCACGGCAAGGTGTTCACGAAGTGGTACGGGGTGGACAAGGTCGGGGGTAAGAAGGGCTGGGTCTGGTTCGAGGTGTACCAGGGTGGTCACTGGAAGAAGTTCAACAAGTCCTGGGACGGTGAGGTCGTCGGCGCGTGGAGCGGCAAGGGCATCAAGAAGGTCTACACCTTCACCTGCTGGGCCGGGAAGTTCGACAACTGCGGCAAGAAGTACCGCATCTACTGAAGAGCGGTCAGGCCGATGCCGACCAGCACGAGTCCGGCCGCGCAGGCCACCGTCCGCAGCGTGTTGAACGCGGTCCAGCGCGGCGAGTACTCCTTCCACGACATGGTCCCGGCGTCGATGGCGTTGTTCATCGGCACGTTGATCACCATCGTGACCAGGAACGAGCCGACGAAGTTGACCGCCGCCGCGGCGAAGAACCAGACGGACGACGCGACGAACCCGGCCACCAGCGCTGCCACCGGCGAGCCGAGGAACACGAGATACAGCCACGGGTTGAGGATCTTCCGGTTGATGCCGCGCATCGCCTCCTCGGCCCTGGCGGGGGCGAGGGTGTTCAGGCCGGGCATGACGGACATGGAGAAGGTGTAGAAGAGGCCGGTCAGGGCGCCGTGCAGCACGAGGGTGATGAGCGCGAGTGCGAGCATGGTCATATCGTGACCGCGCCGGCCGGGACGGTCCATGGTCGTCCCGCTCAACCCCATACGTGAGCGTCCACACGGCACCCCGAGAGTCCTGGGGGGACCGCTACCTACGTCAGCGGGTGCCGTCGATGAAGGCGCTCCGGTGCTCCTCCGCCCATGAGGCGAAGGTGCGCGCGGGCCGTCCGGTCAGCTCCTCCACCACCGGCGTCAGCCCGGCCGGCCGCCCGTCGCGGCTCTCCCAGTAGTCGAGCAGCGCGTCGCCGACCGGACCGTCCACGTACGGGCCCGCCTGCGCCTTCCACTCCTGCCTGCTGACCCGCTTGATCACGATCTCGCGCCCGATCGCGCGGGACAGCGCCGCGATCTGGTCGGCGAACGTGAGCGACTGCGCCCGGTCGACCGGCGTTCCCGCCTTGATCGGCCGGGCCCAGGCGAGGGCGTTGCCGCAGAAGGCGCCGGGCCGCGGCAGCGTGGCGCGCACCGGTGCGGCGGTCAGGGCCCGCTCCGCCTCGACGTGGGATCTGGCCGGCGGGCCGGCGCCGCGGGCGCCGAGCTGGTAGGTGTGCAGGCCGCCCGCGGCCCCGATGCCGTCGCTGCCGCCAGGGGTCCAGGGATCTCGCACATGGTCACGTTCTCCCGGCCTACCGCCGTTGGCAAGGCGCGCGTACGTCACATCCCCGGAGTAGTCTCGCGTCGTGGCGCGTTTCCTGTGCTCCGCCTGCCGGCGCCCGATCACCGCGCCCGTCAGGAAGATCCCGCTGCCGCCGTGGAAGGAGCCCCCTGAGGGGGCGACCGAGTGGTACGAGCGGATCAAGGAGCCGCGGATGCCGCGCGGCACGTACGCGGCCAACCACCGTCCGGGCGAGTTCTCCGGCGAACCGCCCGGCCTGGTCATCCATCCCGGCGACGCCATGGGCACGCGGCTGCACCCCGACGCCTCCCGGATCACCGGCTGCTGCGGGATCAACACGCAGGGCGGGCTGCCCAACCTCGTCTGTGAAGGTTGCGGCGCCGAGCTGGCCGTGCACCAGGCCGACTGTTACACGGAGAACCAGGTGACGCTGGTGGCGGAGGCCGTGATCCTGTCCTACGCCGACGACTGAGCCGCGTGGAAAGCGATTGCCAGACTGGGGCCGACTTGTTGGAAAGCGGTTGCTGACTGGGACGAAAGGGATCATGTAAGGTGAGCCGGGCAGCCCCCCACCGGCCTGGAGTCACGCCGTGCCGCACATGTCCCGCCGCCAGGTTCTCTCCCTTCTCCCCGCCGCCGGCCTGCTCGCCGCGGCCACCCCCACCCCCGCCTCCGCGCGCGCCGCCGCGGCCGTCGACCATCCACGCGTGCTCGCCAACACCGTGGCGATGCTCGCGGGCACCACCGAGGTCAACGCCCGTCCCGAGCTCGCCGGCAAACTCGCCTCGATCCTCGCCACCGCCAGGCAGCGCCTGGCCGCCATGGACCAGGCGGGCGACGGCGAGCTGTTCGCGGGCCTGCGGCTCGGCACCGACGACGTGCAACTGCGTCAGGCCTTCCAGTACCTGTACGAGATCGCGCTCGCCACCCGCACCCCCGGCAGCGCACTCGAGGGCGACGAGGCGGCGCGGCGACGGGCCGCCGACGGCCTGGTGTGGCTGCACGAGCGCTACTTCGGCGACCAGTCCGCCGGCTACTACGGCAACTGGCACAACTGGGAGATCGCCATCCCCACCCACGTGAGCAGGACCCTCGCCCTGCTCGGCGACCAGGTGCCAGAAGGTCTGACGGCCACCTACCTCGCCACGATGGACGCCTACCTGCGCAACGGCAAGAACGGCGACGTCGACCTCGACTCCCGCTTCCACACCGGCGCCAACCTGGCCGACATCACCGCCAACCGGATCCTCCAGGGCGCGCTCACCGGCGACGACGCCAGGGTCGGCAAGGCCATCTCCGACCAGGCCACCGTCTTCGCCACGATCGACCCGTACGACCTCCAGCACGGCGTCACCGACGGCTACTACCGCGACGGCTCCTTCATCCAGCACCACCGCGTCGCCTACACAGGCTCGTACGGCCGCGCCCTGCTCAGCCGCGTGGTGCAGACGCTCAAGATGCTCGAAGGCGTGGGCGGCGGCGCCTCGGCCGACCTGCCCGCGGTGGTCTACCGCTGGGTCGCCGACGGCTTCGCCCCGCTGATCTTCGAGGGCTGGATGATGGAGATCGTCAAGGGCCGGGCGGTCGTGCGCCCCGCCACCGGCTACACCGACGTCGGCGTGATCGCCGAGGCCGTCGCCGACCTGACCGAGCACGTGGACGCCGCCGGCGCGCTGGCGCTGAAGAAGTACCTGAAGTTCCTGCCGGCCGCCGACCAGGCCGCCTTCGTCTCTCCCGGCAGCATCGCCCGTTACGCGGCGATCCGCGCCGACTCCTCCGTCCCGGCCGCCGACCTCAACCCGGCCGAGCGCAGCGTGGCGTTCAACGCCATGGACAGGACCGTGCACCGCCGCCCCGGCTACGCCTTCGCGCTGGCGCGCAGCTCCGACCGGATCAGCAAGTACGAGTACATGAGCGGCGAGAACCTCATGCCCTGGTTCCAGGGCGACGGGGCCTACTACCTCTACCTCTCGGGCGAGGACCAGCGCGAGGTCTTCGGCGTCGACTACTACACGACCGTCTCGCCGTACCGGCTGGCCGGGGTGACCGCGCCGGTCGAGGAGCGGCGGACGGTCCCCGAGTCGTACGGCGGCCGCCTCTGGTACGAGAACCCGGGACATCCGCTCAACTTCACCTCCTCGTCGGAGTCCCAGAACACCTACGTCTACTTCCCCGTCTCGGGCAACTCCTTCTCCGGCGGCGCCACGCTCGGCGCGTACGGCGTGAGCGGCATGATCCAGACCGACGACGCCGCCTACACCGCCAAGCAGGCGGGCATCCTGCCGGAAGACTTCGTCGTCTACCGCAACGCCCGCGCCACCAAGTCGTGGTTCCTGCTCGACGACGAGATCGTGGTGCTGGCGGCCGACGTCTCAGGACAGGGCGGGCGCGACGCTGTCACCACCGTGGACAGCCGCATCGCCGCCCCCGGCGACGCGGTCACGGTCACCGGCGAGTCGTGGACCGGCCGGGACTGGCGGCCGGGCGACAGCGCGCCGCCCCGCTGGCTCCGTTACGCCAACGGCACCCGCGGCACCGCCATCGGCTACGCCTTCCTCAGCCGGCAGCCGGTCAGCGCCGGGCTGGAGACGGTGACCCGCAGCCGCAGGGTCGTCCGCACGGCCAACCCCGACACCAGCGTGACCAAGAACGTCTTCACCGCCTCGATCACGCATCCCGCCAAGGGCGGCCTCACCTCGCTCGCGTACGCCCTGGTGCCGAACGCCGACGGGGCCCGCCTGCGTGCCTACACCCGGGGGCCGCTGACCGTCCTTGCCAACGACCGGCACGTGCAGGCGATCCGGCACGAAGGGCTCGGCATCGTCGCCGCCAACGTCTTCACCGGCGGCCCCCGCCACGTCGAACGCCTGCTCGTCGACGGCCCCGCCTCGGTGATCGTCCGGTCCGATTCGCGCAGGTCAGGCGGGCGTACGACCGTCGCCGTGTCCGACCCGACGATGAAGCGCGACCGCGTCACGGTGATGCTGCTGGGCGAGTCGCTCAGGCTCGACGGCGCGGACGAGGGGGTGACGGCGAAGCGGGTGCCCGGCGGCACCTTGGTTCAGGTGACGACCCACCACGCCTACGGCCGCACCTTCACCGCGAACCTGCGCTGACGTATCTGGAAAAGTGGTCATTTGGTGAGCACTTATCCGCGTGAAGATGGAGCCATGCACATCCTCCCCGACGCCGCCGCCTGGCGATCCTGGCTGGCCGACCACCACGACTCGGAGACGGAGGCGTGGGTGGTGCTGGCGAAGAAGGGCACGACGGAGCCGACCAGCCTCGGCTACGAGCAGGCGCTGGAAGAGGCGCTCTGCTTCGGCTGGATCGACGGCCTGACCCGCGGGCGCGACGCCGCCACGTACCTCCAGCGCTACACCCCGCGCCGCCGGCGCAGCGCCTGGTCGAGGTCGAACGTCGAACGGGTGGCCCGGCTGCGGCAGGAGGGCCGCATGGCTCCGGCCGGCCTGGCCGAGGTCGAGCGCGCCCTGGCGGACGGCCGCTGGAACACCGCCTGACCTCGGCCGCCGGAGCGTCGCCGGGGTGCCGTCAGAGCCCGGCCGCCGGAGTGCCACCCGGTGCGCGCCCGGGGAGCCTGGTTGCCGATCATTGGTGATCGGCAGGGCGAACCCTGATCAAATCCTGCGGCGACCTTGCCCCGTAGGACGGCTCGTGGCCGGGTGTCGCGGGCCAAGCTTGCCGTGACAGGTTCCGGCCTCGGGCAAGACAGGCAGGTTCTCATGGTTGGACGATCCGCCGCCGCCCTCGCGCTGATCGGCTTCCTGGCGTGGCCCGCTCCGGCGCACGCGGTGACATTGGAGCAGCGGCTCGCCGCGCTGTCCGCGTTCACCCAGCCCACCGCGTCCAGCGCCGCGGCCTGGTACGGCGCCTGGGCGGACCCGGGCTCGTGGACCGACTACGGCTTCGACTGGTCCACCGACCTGTGCTCACGCAGCCCCGACCGGCCGCTCGGGTACGACTTCCGGATGCCGTGCGCGCGCCACGACTTCGGCTACCGCAACTACAAGGCCGTCAAGCACTTCCCGGCCAACAAGGCCCACGTGGACGAGGCGTTCCTGTACGACATGAACCAGGTGTGCGCCGGCTACGGGGGCGCGCGCAAGCTCGCCTGCGACCGGCTCGCCTGGTCCTACTACCAGGCGGTCCACCGCCTGGGCGGCTACGACCTCAACGTCAACCCCGCCGACGAGGACCCCGCCGAGGAGCTGGCCGCCGAGCCCGCCGGCTGAGCCCGCCGCCTGAGCCCGCGCTGTCAGCCCCGCCACCTGCGGTGGGGAAGTTTGGTGCTCCAGTTGCCCCCACTGGAGCGATGCCAGGTTAATGGCCGATCGTCCGGTTTGTATAGGTTTCGCATCGCGTTCCTTTCGCCCGCACGTCCTCACGCCCACCGTTGACTTTATGTAGTCAATCGATTACTACTCGTGGAGTCAATGTTCGCGGCAGGAAGGATCCACCCCGTGCGACGTGCTCTCACCGGCCTCGCCCTCGCTTGTTGCGCCCTCGCCCCGGCGCTCCCGGCCCACGCCGCCGTCCCGGCCGGTAACGCGCCCTCCTGCGTGGTCGTCTGGCAGACCACCGGCACCATCACCAAGACCGGATACGCGCGCAACAACTGCGGCCGGACCCTCCGCCTGAAGATCATCTGGGCCCACGGCACCGACGGCGAGTGCCGTACCGTCGGCTCGGGCGGCACCATCTGGTCCAAGGTCGCCCGCGGCGTCAGGACGTTCGACGGCGCCAGCAGCTGCTGACCTGCTTCTTCCGGCTCCCCGCCTCCCGGCGGGGGCCGGCTCAGGAGCGGCTTCTCCTGGTACGGAGCCGCGCGGCGCCGACCTCGGGCAGGGGGTGCGGGAAACGGCCGGCGGAGAGCCAGGCGGCCCCCGAGGTGTCGGCGCGCACGCCGACGTTCTTCAGCCGGTCCACGAACTGCCTGCGCGACTTCGCCGAGCCGTCGAAGAGCACGTGATCGACGCCCGCGAGGTCGCTCGGCCACCTGAGCGTCCCGAAGTCGACGAACAGCGTACGGTCGCGGTTGAGCGCCCACGCGTACCCGGCCTCGAACAGCACGTTGGGCCGCGGCTGGCCGGACAGCCGCTCCGGCACCTCCGCGAGCGCCGGATGCAGCGCGGCGACGTCGTCGGGCGAGAAGAACACGACGGTCGCGTACGACATGCGAAACCCGGCCTCCAGGATGTCCGTGGCGTGCTGCCCCTCCCGGCGCGCCCGCAGCCGGGCCGCGTCCCAGTCGACCACCTCGACGCCCAGGGAGCCGAGGAAGGCTTTCATCGCCTCGACGGCTTCGTGCCAGCGTCCGTGCGCGAGGAACACCTTACGGCGATTTCGCCACCTCACGGATCAGTGACCTTTCCGCGGAGACTGCGCGGGAAAGGTGAATTCGCTCAGACTCGGGGCGCCGCGATCGCCCGTTCGCGGCTCGCTGGCCGACAGCACCTCTATCCAGTCCGGCGCCGTCTGGGAAAGCGCGTTGTTGCGTTCCTCCAGAATTTCCACCGTCTTTCCGATCGCCTCTTCGAGATCCCTCTCATCGAGAATGGGCATGGCGTTGTGCGACTTGGACTCGATGACGTTGAGCAGGATCTCCATCTCCAGGGAATCGGTGCCGGAGATGCGCTGCAGGACGTCTCGCAACTGTTTGGCTCTCATCTTCTTCATGCGCGGTGCCTTCCTCCACCGGCCGGCCGCAGCGGCTGCAGCAGCTCACGCAGACCTCCCCTGGCCTTCTGCAGGTGACTGCGCACGGTCGACGGGCTGATCCGCAGCTCCGTGGCGATGCTCTTGACGTCGTGGTCCAGGATGTAGTGGCGGATCGCCACCTCCGCCTGGCGCGGCGGCAGCCGGTCCAGCGCCCAGCGGACCATCGCGGCGCCGATCACCTGTTCGTCCGGGGGTTCGTGGGCGAGTCGCGCTCCGGGGGCCTCGTCCTCCCTGGTCAGGTCGGTGGCACGTTCCCTGGTCAGCTTGCTCGTCTGCAGCCGCCGCCAGACGTTGATCGCGATCCTGATCACGTACGCCGTGGGCTGTTCGGCGCCGCAGACCTTCTGCCAGTGGCGGAGGACGAGCACCATCGTCTCCTGGGAGATGTCGGCGGCCAGGTTGTCGTCCTGCGTGCGCAGCCGCATGATCGCCAGCAAGGCCGGATAGGTCTCCTTGAAGAATTCGGAGAAGTCGTCCAGCAGGCAACTCATATGGGCGCCGGGTGAATCCGACGCGCCCCAGGTCTGCGGCAGGTCGAGCTCGTCGGACCGGCGCGGGCCGCCGGTGTTCCCGGGAGGGATGGCCAGCAGGACGGGCGCCACGTCGTCGCTCGTCGCATCGTCGCTTGTTTCCGCCAAATCACTCGCTCCTAGCGTGATTGCGTGCGGGGCGCTACCCCTCCGCGGTCAGGTGGCCTCAGGACGACCTCGTCCCGATACCCCATTGAGTCGGCGGCGACCCCGGAATGTCTACGTGGAGTAACGCATCGACGATGGTTCGCTCATCGATGTGGTGCATTCACGTATCAGCTGCAATACACGCAACAAAAGCGCTTTTCGCCCTTTAAAAGGGGCGTTGCTGCGTTACTGGCGAATTTTGGCGGGGTGGGCTCAGTGCGCGCGGTACCAGTCGAGCGTGGCGGCCACGCCCGCCGCGTGCGGGGTGACCTCGACCGGGCCGAACGCCGCGCGGAAGGCCGAGTCGTCGGCGACGAACGGGCGGTCGCGCTGGTACCACGTCTCGCCGAGCGCGCGCACGGTCGGGTTGACCAGGCCGAGCAGGCGCTGCGTGCCACGCCCGAGCCCGGCGATCTTGGGGGTGCCGCCGGCCACGGCCCAGACCAGGTCGAGGAAGGCGCGGCCGGTGACGGGCTCGGCGGCGGGCAGGTGCCAGGCGCGGCCGTCGGCGCCGTCGTTCTCGCCGAGGGTGACCAGGGCGGCGGCGATGTCGGGCAGGTAGGCGACGGTGTGGGGCTGGTCGAGGTCGCCGACCCAGCGGGCGGTCTTGCCGGCCAGCGCGGCGGCGAAGATCGTCGGGCCGATGGTGGTGTTGGTGCCCCCGGGGCCGTAGTAGTCGGAGGCGCGGCCCAGGGTGGCGCGGACGCGGCTGGCGCGGTGGGCGTCGAGGATCAGCGCGTCCACCTCGGCGCGGGCCCGGCCCTGGGGGTTGGTGGCGGCGTGGGGCAGGTCCTCCGTCATGGGTCCTGTGACGGGTCCGTAGACGTAGAGGTTGTCGGCCATGACCAGCTTGGCGCCCGCGGCCTCGACCCCGGCGAGCACCGTACGGGTGAAGGCGGGGAACTCCTCGGCCCAGCGCTCGTACTTCGGCTGCGCGCACTGGTAGACGACGGCGGCGTCCTGGCAGGCGGCGACCGCGCCCTCGGCGGTGGCGATATCGGCGGCGAAGGCGGTCATCAGGGGCTCACTGGAGGTGGCACCGGACTCGCCGGCGGCGGTTTCACCAGCGGTGCCACTCGCGCGCGGCTGGCCGGCCCCCGAGGTGGCGTGGCGGCTGACGGCGCGGACGCGGTGGCCGCGGGCGGTGAGCGCGGCGACGACGGCCGAGCCGATCGCGCCGGTCGCGCCCAGAACCACGTGCAGATCTGACATGTCGGATGCCTCCTTGTCGACCACCCTAGTGATCCGCAAGACTCCGTGATCGACAGCCCCGCACCGACAGATCCCCATTTTTCAAAAGATGGGCCACTCTCGTCCTATATATGGGCATATGTCGCTTTCGTTGCTTCCCACCCGGGCACACGAGGTAAAGGACGACGCCTCCACGAGGCGGAACCGGATAAGGGGGACTCTCCGATGACCTACCATCACGCACCCCGGATGACCGGCTGGGTCGGCTGGGTCTGGTTCGGCGGCGCCATGATGATCATGGCCGGACTGTTCAACGTCATCACCGGCCTGGCCGCCGTCTTCGCCGAACGCGTCTACGTGCAGACGGCCGCCCGCCTGCTCATCTTCGACGTCACCACCTGGGGCTGGGTACATTTCGTCCTGGGCGTGCTCGTCCTGGCCACCGGCGTCGCCGTCATGGTCGGCCAGAACTGGGCCAGGGTCGTCGGCGTCGTGCTGGTGATGCTGAACGCCCTCACCCAACTGACCTGGATCGCGGTGAACCCCTGGTGGTCACTCGCCGTCATCGCGATCGACGTGCTCGTCCTGTACGCGCTCATCGTCCACGGACGTGAGGCCAGGCTCGACTGAGCTCAGCGCAGGTCCTTGGCGTAGCAGTAGACCAGCGGTTCGCCCACGTACTTGCCGTAGGGCGCGGTCGCCCGGTAGCCCGCGCTCTCGTAGAGGGCGATGGCCTCCGGCTGAAGGTGGCCGGTGGCCAGCCGCAGCCGGTCGTAGCCCATCTCGGCCGCCAGGCCCTCCAGCGCCTTCAGCAGCGACCGGGCGATGCCGCGCCCCCTGTGGCCGGGGGTGACGTACATGCGCTTGAGCTCGCCGGTCGTGCCCTCGGCCGGCTGGACGGCGCCGCACCCGGCGGCGAGGTCGTCGACCTCCGCCACCAGGAACCTCGCGTCGGCGTGCACGGCCGAGCGGCCTTCTGGCCCGTACTTGGCGACCAGCTCGCCGAAGGCCGCGTCGATCAGGGCGGCGAGACCGGCGTCCGTGAGGGGGCGTTCCACGATCCGCATGCGGGCGAGCCTAACGCCCCCTCGGATGACGCTCGTGACAGGGGCGCCTGGTCAGGCGGGGTCAGGGCCGTACGCGGCCGCGATCTCCTTCGAGCCGGTCCACTTGCTGTAGGTGGGTGCCTTCGGCCAGCCGTCGGGGTAGTCCTGCCACTCCTCCTGCCGCCCGTACGGCAGCAGGTCGATCAGCCCGAACGTGTAGCTGAGCTGCTCGGTGCCGCGGCCGTTGGTGTGCCAGGTGCGGTAGACGGCGTCGCCGTCGCGCAGGAACACGTTGACCGCGAAGCCCCCTCCGGGCGGCGCACCGACGTCGGAGCCGAACGGGCTGTTCGCGGTGGAGTACCAGGTCATCTTGTTGCCGACCCGCCGCTTGTAGGCGAGCGCCTCGTCGATCGGGCCCTGGGTGACGATGACGAAGCGGGCGTCGTAGTCGTCGAGGAACTCCAGCCGGGTGAACTGCGAGGTGAACCCGGTGCAGCCCGGGCACTGCCACTCCTTGCCCTCGAACCACATGTGGTTGTAGACGATCAGCTGCGGCTTGCCCGCGAAGACGTCCGCGAGCCGGACCGGCCCCTCCTCGCCGTCGAGGACGTAGTCGGGCATCCGCACCATGGGCAGGCGGCGGCGCTGGGCGGCGATGGCGTCGAGCTCGCGGGTCGCCGCCTTCTCCCTGACCCGCAGCTCGTCGAGCTGCTTCTGCCAGGTCTCGGCGTCGACGATGGGCGGTAGCGCGTTGGTGCTCATGAGTTGTCACTCCTCGTACGTGTTGTCGTCCGGACGAAGAGGTAGACCGGACGGGGCCGCGAAACTCATCGGTGCACCCGGCGGGATCACTCCCGGTGGCCTCGCCCTTCCCCGCCGGGCCGCCCGAACAGCCTGTCGAGGCTGCGCCGCTCCCGTTTCGTGGGACGGCCCGCGCCCCTGGCGCGTACGGCCACCGTCACGACCTCCTCGCGCGGTGGAGGCGGCGGGCTCTTGTCCACGTAACACTCGGCGGCCACGGCGGCGCCGACCCGCTTGGTGATGATCCGGGAGACGACCACGACGCGTTCGCGCCCGTCGTGCCGCAGCCTGATCTCGTCACCCACCCGGACGGCGTGCGCGGGCTTGACCCGCACCCCGTTGACCCGGACGTGACCGCCCCGGCAGGCGTCGGACGCGACGGAACGGGTCTTCGTCAGCCGGACCGACCAGATCCAGCTGTCCACCCGCGCGCTCACCTGCTCCTCTGCCACCCCGCCACTGTACTGACCGGCGTCGCGCGCCGTCGATCGCCGGCAGGCCCGGCCGGATCCGCGCACGGCGTAACCCGGCCGGAATAGCGCCGCCCCGCGCGGGGGATGGGTCCCGTCATGGTCCCCCTGAGGCGGGCGTTCCGCGCCCCCATGCTCACCGTGGTCTTCGTCCTGCTCGTCACCGCCTTCATCGCGCCGCCGGCGGGCGCGGAGCCCCGTAAACGCCCCAAAACGGTGTCGGAGGCCCACGCCAAACGCATGCTCGGCCAGCTCAAGGTGGCCAGGGCCCTGTCCATCCGGGGTTACCACCGCAAGAAGTTCCGTCCGCACTGGCCGCGCCGCAAGGGCGCGTGCAGCACCCGCGAGCTGGTCCTGGCCCGCGACGGCCGCCGCGTCCGCAAGAACGCGGCCTGCCACCCGGTCAAGGGGATCTGGTACAGCCCGTACGACGGCCGGCGGCTGAAGAGCGAGCGGCTGGTGGACGTCGATCACGTGGTGCCGCTCGCGTACGCCTGGCGTTCCGGGGCGAAACGCTGGAGCCAGGCCAAACGGCGCGCCTTCGCGAACGACCTCACCCGCGCCGAGCTGCTGACCGTCAGCCACTCGGCCAACATCGCCAAGGGCGGCCAGGGCCCGCAGAGCTGGCGCCCGGCCCGCCGCGCCTACTGGTGCCGATACGCGACCTCCTGGATCAGCGTGAAACACCACTACCGGCTCTTCGTGACCAGGAACGAGCGCCGCGCGCTGCTCAACATGCTCCGCACCTGTTGAGGGAGCTAAAGTCCCGGGCTCGGGGCGGGCTCGACGACGTGGATCTCGCCGGGGCGCAGGTCCTGGTTCACCCGCGCCACGTAGCCGGCGAATTCGAGGATGGAGATGATCGCGGTGTTCATCGTCCGCTGGGCGTTCTTCAGCTCGGCCACGACGGGGTCGCTGGTGAGGCGGGCGATGTCCACCTGGACGAAATGATGGGTCAGGACGGGGTTGACCCGCCATTTCAGGTACAGCTCCGGCGGAAGACGCTGGTCGTCCGCGATCTCCACGTAGACGCCGGAGGTGAGCGAGGAGTCGAAGGTGCCCGCGATCGGCAGACCGGCCCTGGTCAGGGTGGACTTGACCTTCTCAGCGAAGATCTGGTGCTCGATCAAGGTCGTCCTCCGGATGGCCGCCGCGAGACCGGGTCACTCTAGCAAGCGGGGGGCCGGCGTCTCGTGGACGTCGGCCCCGCAGCTGACGGGCGTTTCTAGGGAAGATCGAAGTGTTTGCGGAGCAGTCAAGGTACCTGTGAAAAATGGCCGGATCCGGACACACCCCCCGGACGATCACGCTCGCGCCCGCTCACGCCTGCGCAGAACCAGGGCCAGCACCAGCATCGCGAGGAAGACCGGGACCATCACGGCGCCGTAGATCTTGTAGATGAGCAGCGGATCGTCCCCGGCGAGCCCCGCCCAGTCCCACACGCCGTGCAGCACGATCGCGACGGCCAGGCCCCCGGCGACGAGCCCCGTACGCGCGCCCCTGCCGGGCCGGTGGGCGGCAGCGGCGACGCCGAGGCCGAACAGGGCGACCATGAGCGGGTGGAAGAACGGCACCAGCACCGCGCGCAGGATGAGGCTGGCGCCGAGCAGGGCGACGGCGTTCACGTCGGACGTGTCGGACCCGGTGAAGGTGGTGACGGCGCGGCCGAAGTAGAGCACGTTCTCCGTGAAGGAGAAGCCCGCGCCGACGAGACCGGCGTACACGATGCCGTCGAGCAGGCCGGTGGGCAGGGCGGCGAACTGGTCGCGGCGGCGCGCCAGCAGCCACACCAGGAACAGCCCCTTGAAGACCTCCTCGGTGACCGGGGTGATCACCAGCGGCCGGAACCAGGCGCCGAACTCGGTGCCCACGGTGGTGTCGACCAGGGCCTGCAGCCCCTGTTGCGACCAGAGCGAGCAGAAGGCGGCGATCGAGGCGCCCCACACGAACGCCGAGACGGTCAGGTGGCGCGGGCGTCCATGCTGTCGGCGGCCGAGCCAGAGGAACGCGCCCGCCACCGCGCACGTGACGAGTGCCGACAACGGCAGGCCGACTGCCACCCCGTCCAGGCCGATCTGCGTGCCCACCCAGAAGATGGAGCTGAGCCAGGTGGCACCCGCCACGACCGGCCAGAGCACCCATGCCCGGCCGCGCGCCGGGCTCGTCGATGTTCGCATCGCGATTCCTCGTCTCCTTCCGGTGCCCGCGGGGGTGCGGGCCGCCGGTTGAAGGAGACACCGTGCCGTTACGGCATACTCAAATCGACCGGCCACGGACAGGGCCCGGCCTGCGGTGGAGCGCGTGGTGGTGCAGGTCCGGCACGAGGTCGGGCGCGCGGTGAGGGGGCCGGGATGGGGTGGAGCACGCGGGAGGTCGCGCGGCTCGCCGGGACGACCCTGCGCACCGTCCGGCACTACCACGAGATCGGCCTGCTCGACGAGCCGGAACGGTTGCCGAACGGCTACAAGGTCTACCGCACCGAGCATCTGGTCCGGCTGCTGCAGATCCGCCGCCTGACCGGGCTCGGCTTCTCGCTCGCCGCGATCGGGGCGATGCAGGACGGTTCCGACGACCTCGACGAGACCCTGAGCGCCGTGGACGCCGAACTGGCCGCCACGATCGCCCGGCTGGAGGAGGCCAGGCGGGAGATCGCGAAACTGCGGCACCGGCCGGTGCCCACCGACCTGCCCTTCGCCATCTCGGCCGCGGCCACCGACGCGCGGCTCTCGCCCGCCGACCGGTCGCTGTTCGCGGTGATCTCCCACGTCGTCGGGGAGGACAACACGGAGCACTGGCAGGCGCTGCTGCGCGACTACGAGCGGGACGAGGTGGCCGACGAGTTCGACGCGCTCCCGCCGGACGCCGACGAGGAGACGCGCGAACGGCTCGCCCGGCACCTCACCCCGCGGATGATCGCGCTGAGCGAGCAGCATCCGGGGCCGCCGCGCACCATCGACCAGGCGGATCAGGGGCGGCAGGCGGCGGCCGAGGCGCTGTTCGACGCGATCCGCGACCTGTACAACCCGGCTCAGATCGACGTGCTCATCCGCATCTGGAAGGAGCACGGCTGACCCAGGTCCGGCCACGCCCGGCCACGCGGTCGATGTCGGCGGTCGGGCGGTTCGGGTGGTTCGGGCGGCTCGGGTGGATCAGGCGGTTTCGGGGGTGAAGGGGCCTTTGCCGGTGAAGGCGAGGCGGGCGAAGTTCGCGCCGATGCGGCGGTGGCCGGCGGGGTCGGGGTGGACCTCGTCGGGCAGCGGGAACTCGGCGTAGTCGCTCTCGCCGTAGAGGTCGCGGCCGTCGAGGTAGTGCAGGTTCGGGTCGTCGGCCGCCCGCTGCTCGACGATGCGCGCGAGCTCGTCGCGGATGACGTTCAGGGTCAGCCGCCCGGCGGCGCGCTCGGCCGGATCGCCCGTGGCCTTGAACCGCAGGGTCGTGCCGTCGTAGTCGGGCGCCAGCGGACCGGGGGTGTCCTCCTGCACCGGGCACAGGATGGGTGACACGACCAGAAGCGGAGTGTCCGGATGCCCCTCGCGGACGGTGTCGAGGAAGCCGTGCACCGCCGGGGTGAAGGCACGCAGGCGCATCACGTCGCCGTTGACGATGTTGATGCCGAGCTTGAGGCTGATCAGGTCGGCGGAGGAGTCCCTGATCGCGCGGGCGGTGAAGGGGTCGAGCAGCGCGCTGCCGCCGAACCCCAGGTTGACCAGCTCCACCCCGCCCAGTGCGGCGGCCAGCGCCGGCCAGATCGCGGTGGGATGGGTGGCGTTCGAGCCGTGGCTGATGGAGCTGCCGTGATGCAGCCACACCCGGCGCCCGTTGTCGCGGGCCGGCTCGATCGGGGCGTCGGTGCGCAGGGCGATCAGCTCGGTGATCTCGGTGTGCGGGAGCCAGATCTCGACGTCCTTGTCACCGGCCGGCAGCCCGGTGAACCGCGCGGTTCCAGGCGGGCCCTCGGTCAGCTCGACGGCCTGGGTGAACATGTCGGTGATCGTTTGGAGCCTGCCGCCGCTCACCGTGGCCTGGGCCGCGAGCTCGCCGTCGACCAGCAGGTCGTAGACGCCGTCCGCCGGGGCGGGGAAGCCGCGGTAGGCCCGCTTGGTGGGCAGGGTGTCCAGCTCGACGGTGGTGGCCGCGGTGCGGAAGACCAGCCGCACGCCGGAGGGCTGGGCCTGCGCCATGGCCGTCTGCTCGTCGGGGATCTGCCTGCGCGCCCGTGCGGGCAGCCGGTGCGGCAGCAGGCCGTGCGCGGTCGGCTCCACGTCGAGCTGGCCGCGCAGGAGGTCGGTGGTGACGGGGGTGGTGGTCCAGCCGGGTTCGGTGCTCATCGCCTCAACCTGTCGTTCGGTGCGTCTTTCCTAACAAGTTTAGGCAATTAGGTCTAGTACTTAGGAAGCCCGGTCGTCGTAGCCTTCCTTCCTGAGCGCGCGGCGGTAGGAGGCGTCCATGATCCGCCGGATCAGCCCGGAGAACACGGCCAGCACGCGGACCGGCCGGCGCAGTGCCGGCTTCGCCGCGCCGAGTTGCCTGGTCGTCAGCGCCATCAGCTCCGACCGGGTGGCGGAGTCGGCGCGTACGGTGTCGTCCCAGAGGTCCGCGGCGGCGACCGCGTGGCTGGGCGTCACCTCGGCCCGCTCGACCGTGACGACGAGCGCGGCCTGCGGAACGGCGCTGCCCAGCGCCATCCCGGCCAGCAGTTCGGGGTCGTCGGTGACCAGCGCGGTGCCGCTCACGTGCAGGACATCGGTCCGGCCGGGAACGAGCATCGCCGCGGCGAACCCGTCATCGGCCAGCAGGTTGTGGAAGGTGTCCGCGCGCTTGTTGCCGCGCCGGTCCGGGATGGCCAGCGTGTGCCCGTCGATCACCCGGACGAAGCCGGGCAGATCGCCGCGCGGGCTCGTGTCGCCGCCGCCGTCGCCGTCCCACGAGGACACGACGGCGAACGGTGAGGCCGCCAGGAACCCGGCGATACCCGTACCGGACAGCGGTCCTTCGGCGACGTCGGCGTGAGCCGGGGGTTCTGCGGCGACGGACGGGTTCCACAGCCGGGAGCGGAGTATCGCTCGTGCGCAATGGACGTAGACCTGGCTGACGGCGACGACGATGCGGCCGTCGGAGCGTTCCGCGACCGAGCCGTTGACCCGGAGTGTCTCGCTGACACCGGGCAGCAGGAAGACGAAGGAGACCGGTCCGGACGCGTCGGCGTCGCAGGCGAAGGCGAACCGCGTCGGCGACTCGACCACGGCGAAGCCGGGCGCACCGCCGACCACCGTCGAACGGGGCCGCCCGTCGGCGTCGCGGTAGCCGAAGCCCGCCAGCGACGCGAGGTCGAGCATGCGCCGGGCGGCGTCGTCCAGCTCCGCCAGCTCCTTCATCAGCACGAGCGGCGCCGGGCGTCCGATGATCGTTTCGAGCTGGGACGCGGTCCTGATCCTGTGGCGCGGGGCGGCGCTCGCCCGCGGGCCGGATCCGCTCGGCGAGGGCGACGGGGACGACGGCGCGGGCGACGTCGGGGATGAGGGCGAGGGCGAGGGTCGGGCTGCTGTGCGCATGGTCTTGATGCCTCTCGAAGCGCGGAATCGGGACAGGGGAGAGCCCGGATCCGCGCCGGCTCACGTTCGCGCGGACCCGTACGGGTGCGTTCTCACTCGTGCGGCGCGCCCGCGGGCAGGCCGGGAGTGTCGAGCAGGGTCTTGAGCGCCTGGACGTGCCCGGCGTAGGAGCGCCGCCCCTCGGCGGTCAGGCTCACCCAGGTCTTCACCCGGCCCCGCCCGGTCGGTTTGGAGACCGTGACATAACCGGCGTCCTGCAGCACCTTCACGTGTTTGCTCAGTACGGAGTCGGCCACGCCGAGCACCTCCCGCAGCGCGGCGAACTCGGCGACGGAGGAGGCGGCGAGCAGCGCGCAGATGCGCAACCGGTTCGGCGCGTGGATCACCTCGTCGAACCCGGCGTTCATGCGCCCGCCCGTGCCGCCGCGTCGAACCGCCCGCTCATGCGCCCGCCCGCAACTGGGCCCGCAGGGCGACGTCGAACCGCCGCCCCAGGGAGGTGACGGCCGCGAACGCCACCACGGCCAGGCACCACACAGGCCACCGCAGGCCGGTGAAGGAGCCGACGCCGAAGGCGGCGACGAGCCCCAGGATCGTCACCAGGCCGGCCGCGCCGATCCACCGCCCGGCGGGGCCCGCGTCGAAGCCGGACACCCAGAAACCGGTCCGGCGGCGATAGGCGGCGACGATCGCGGCGCAACCGGCGAGGAGCAGCACTACGCCGCCGAGCCTGACCGCGGTGCCGCCGAGCCCGACGGCGAGAACGCAGCAGGCCAGCAGCAGCCCGAAGCTCGGGTAATACCACCAGGGAGGGGTCAGCCGGTCGGCCAGGGCCGCGCGCACTTCGGCGATGGCGGTGAGGCCGTCATGACTTTCCATATTGGAAAGTCAATCACTTTCCGTCTTGGAAAGTCAATGGCTGGGAAGGTCGCCGGCTCCTTCGTCGCGCGACGAGCCCAGCCCGCGACGGGCGCAGACCGGCTGCCGCTGGGCATACCGGCGATATACCGCCCCTGCCTAGGCTCCCGTGCTGATGACAACGGAGATCGGGTACCTCGGGCCCTGGCAGGTCACGCTGGGCGGGCAACGGGTGGGGCTGGTGGGCCGCCGCCGCGTCGCCGTACTGACGCGGCTGGCGATCGACGCCGGCCGTCCCGTCACCATGCAGCAGCTCGTCACCGACGTCTGGGGACAGACCTCGACCGCCACGGCCGGCAAGCAGCTGCACATCGTGGTGTCGAAGCTGCGCGACACGCTCACCCCCGCGACCATCGCGACCGTGCCCGGCGGTTACCTGCTGAACCTGCCCCGAGACCAGGTCGACGCGCACCACTTCACCCGGCTGGCCGCCCAGGCGCGGTCGGCCCGTGACCGGCGCGAGCCGGCTGCGGCGGACGAGCTGTTCCGGCGGGCGCTGGCCCTGTGGCGGGGGACCGCCCTGGCCGAACTGGCCGACCCGTGGGCGCGGATCGAGGCCAAGCGCCTGGAGGAGGAGCGCATGGCCGCCTTCGAGGACCACATCGACCTGCGGCTGGCCAGGGGAGACCAGCACGGGGTGGTGACCGATCTGACCCCGTACGTCCTGGCTCATCCGCTGCGGGAGGGGCCGCGCGCCCAGCTGATGCTCGCGCTCTACCGGGCGGACCGGCCGTCCGAGGCGCTCGCGGTGTACCAGGAGGGGCACGCCGCCATGGTGGAGGAGCTCGGCCTCGAACCGGGCGCGCGGCTGCGCCGGCTGCGGCAGGCCGTACTCGACGAGGATCCCGTGCTCGAACTCGGCACACCTGAGCAGGCCGCCACGCTCGTCCCCGCCGAGCTGCCCGCCGGCATCCACGCGTTCACCGCCCGGCACGAGGAAGCGGAGTGGTTGCGGAAGACGCTGCTGAGCACGGGCGTGGCGGTCGTGGACGGGCCCGGCGGCGTGGGCAAGTCGGCGCTCGCCGTGCACGTCGCGCACGCGCTGGCCGGGCGGTTCTGCGACGGCGTCGTCTACGTCGACCTCAACGGCGCCACCCCAGGGGTTCAGCCGCTCTCCGTGCTCGACGCCCTGGGGCACCTGCTGCGGTCACTGGGGCTGGACGGCTCCGCCGTACCGGCCGATCTGGAGGGGGCGATCGCCCGCTACCGATCGCTCGCCGCGACGAGCAACCTGCTCGTCATCCTCGACAACGCGCTCGACGCCGGCCAGGTGCGGCCGCTCATCCCGGCGGGCGCCGACTGCCGGGCCCTGGTCACCTCCCGAGACGCCCTGAGCACCCTCGACCGGGCCGGTCACCTGCACCTGGCCGGGCTCGGCGACCGCGACGCCGTCGCGCTGCTGGCCAGGATCGCGGGACGGGAGCCCGTCGAACGCGAGCCGGAGGCCGCCGCCGAGATCGCCGAGCTGTGCGGCGGCTTCCCCCTGGCCATCAGGATCGCCGGCGCCCGGCTGGCGGCGTGGCCGGGCCGGCGGCTGGCCGACCTCGCCGGCCGCCTCGCCGACGCCACCCACCGCCTGGACACCCTGCAGTACGCCGACCTGGCCGTACGCGCCAGCATCGCGGTGAGCCACCAGCACCTGCGCGAGGAGAACGGCGGCCACGACGCCGCGCGCGTACTCCCGCTCCTGGGCCTGCTCGACACGCCCACCCACACCCCCGCCGCCACGGCCGCCCTGGCCGGCTGGCCGGAGGCACGCGCGGAGGCGGCGCTCGAACGGCTGCGCGGCGTCCGGCTCCTGGAGCCCGCGGGGCCCGGCCGGTACCGGTTCCACGACCTCATCCGTCTGTACGCCCGGGAACAGGCCGCCGCCGAACTGCCCGGCCAGGACGGCGCCGCCGCACTCCGCCGCGCGCTGCACCACTACCTGGCCTCGGCCAACACCGCCACGCGGCGGGTGCACTCCCAGGTCCAGGACCCCTACTACGCGGCGGAGCAGCCAGGCGTCGCCCTGACCGGCGTGCGCGAGGTCGAGGAGTGGACCGAAGCCGAGCGCGACAACCTGCTCGCCGTGGCGCACCAGGCGGCCGACTCCGCCGACCCGCACACCGCGATCGGGATGGCGCTGGCGCTGCACTGGCCGTTCAACTACCGCGGCTGGGTCACCCACCTGGCCGACGTGCACCTGAACGCGATCACGGTGGCGGCGCGGTGCGGCGACTGGGCCGGCCAGGCGCAGGCGGCGAGCTTCCTCGGCTGGGTCTATCGCGACCGGGGACATCACGAGCAGGCCGTCGAGCAGTTGAAGGAGGCCGTCGTGTACTGGGGGAAGGCCGGTCTGCCGCACCGGAGGATCGGCGCCTTCAACAACCTCGGCATCATCCACACCCTGCTGGGGCAGCTCGACCTCGCCCGGATCAACTTCGCCCGCGCCATGGAGATCGCCGAGGAGACGGACGACGCCTACGCGCGCGGCTCCATCCACAACAACGGCGTGCACCTGCTCTACCGGCAGGGTCGCTTCGACGAGGCCATCGCCCAGGCGAAGATCGCCGTCGTGGAGTGGAGCGGCAGTCTGTACGTGGAGGGCGCCTCCCACGAGACGCTGGCCCGCGCCTACCTGCACGCGGGCCGCCTCGTCGAGGCGGCCGACACCTTCCAGGTCGCGCTGACCCTCCTCCGCGAAGCCGGATACCGCATCGGCCATGCCGTGGCCGCCTGGTGGTGCGGCCTGACCCTGCACGAACTGGGCCGGGCCGCCGAGGCGCGCCGGGTCTGGCACGACTGCTTCACGACCCTGCTGGAGGCCCGCCTCCTGACCCGCGCGGAGGTGGACGACCTGCTCGATCAGCCCGTCCCCGAGATGCCCGGACCGATCGGGAACATGCTCTGATCTGCCCGCGCGTCAGCGGCCCGGGTGTACGTACTGGTTGTAGCGAGTCGTGGTGTTGACGCAGTGAAAGTCAGAGTTCTTGTTGTAGACACACAGCTCCAGGGTGACCGCCGAGATGGCCCGGGAGCGGGAGAGGGTCACGTTTCCGAAGTTGGTGCCTTTGTCGGCGCAGCCGTTGGTGTCCTTCCTCCAGGCGCCCGTGTGCCAGCTTCCGGTGGTGTATTTCCATACGATTCGGGCCTTCACCGGAAGATTGTCGCCGGGGCAGAGGTCGCGCACCGTGAAGTTCCGGAAGACGACCTTCGTGCGGCTGACGAAGTCGACGGTCGCCCGGGCGTACCCGTTGCCGCCGCTCGGGCGTTGCGTGCGGCCGGAGGTCACTCCGTCCCTCGCCTGCGCCGGGCTTGCCACCAGCAGCCCACTCAACATCGCGATCGCCAGCGCGGCGCCCAGAGTGCGGGTCTTCAACGGTCCTCCAGTGAGAGACGGCCTGGTTGGCCATGAACCCTAGGGACGACCCGACCGGTGATCAACCTGCGTTCGAACGGTGAGACGTTCAGTGAGGCGACGCCGGCCAGGAAGTCCGCCCGGCCCGTCTCCTGGTCCGTGCACCGCCCTTTGTCCTTGGGGCCCCGGCCTGGGCGTGCGGCGTTCTGGACGGCGACGCCGAGGACGCAGTTCACCAGGGCGCCGGCCGCGTCGAAGCGGGCCCGCTCGGGGACGGCGAGCGCGTGCGGCAGCCTGCCGACGCTCTCGTAGAAGTCGAGCAGCGCGGGCCGCCACGGTTGCCGGAACGGCTCGGCGCCGACCCACGGATGCCGCGGCTCGGTGCCGACGGCCACATGGCCGCAGGTGAACAGACCTCGGCCTGAGCCGCCGCAGCATGCGTCGCGACCCCAGCCTGAGTCGCGGGCCTCACCCGGCCGGCGGCTGCGGCCCGGTCAGTGCGGATCCGTAGTTCTCCACCGCCAGGTACGGGTTCAGGTGCGGGTGGCGGCTGCCCACGGAGACGTCCCGCCAGTACCGCTGCAGCGGGTTCGCCGTGTTGAAGCCGCTCGCACCGTGCAGGTCGAGCATCAGGTCGAGCGCGGCGCGGCAGTCCCGCCCGGCGCCGGCGAGCTCCATGCGCAGGCGGGGGAAGTCGGCGTCGGACATTCCCGCGTCCGCCGTGCGGGCCCCCGCGAGCATGGTGCTCTCCGCACGGTTGACCAGGTGGGTCGCCTCCGCCAGCCAGTGCCGGGCGCCGGGAGATTCGCTCATCCTGGTGTACGCGGTCATGAACGGCTTGCGGTCCGAGGCGAACATCGCGTCGACCGTGTCGAGCGCGCCCCGCGCGGCCCCCACGACCGGGCCGAGCACCGTCATGGTGTAGAAGATCAGCTCGCCGCTCCCGAACGGGCCCGTCGAGGCCACCCGCTCGGCCGGCACCAGCACGTTCTCGGCGACCAGGGTGTGGCTGCCGGTGCCGCGCATGCCGGCCACGTGCCAGTCCCGCTCGATGACCAGGTCGGCCACCGGCAGGACGGCGAAGGAGAAGCGGCCGTCCACCATGAGGGCGAGCACGGTCCACGTCGCGTCCTCGCATCCGGAGACGTTCGGCCAGCGGCCGTTGACGCGTACCCCCTCGGGCGCCCGCTCGCCCCTGGCGGCGGGGACGCCGCTGCCGCAGAACAGCGCGTCCGGATCGGCGAAGATGCCGCGCCGCACCGCGTCGGGGAAGCACCCGGCGATGATGTTCTTCGACGTCGCACACGTGCCGGCGACCCAGGCCGTGGACGGGCAGGCCCGGCCCAGCTCGCTCAGGCGGCGGGCCACGGCCTCCGAGCCGGCCCAGGCGCCCCCGTGCTCCTGTGGCGTCCGCAGCCGGAGAACGCCGAGAGCGCGTACCGCGTCCAGGCTCTCCGCGGCGGGACGGTCGTCCTGCTCCGTCTTCCCGGCATGGGCGCGCAGGATGTCGCTGGTCTCACTCTGCGAGAAGTCATCGATCACGGCATCGATCCCACCACCGGCCCCGTGAGCGGAGCCATGCGTGAACCGTGCCGGGTCATACTCGTTTGTGCGGCTAGCATCGACAGGGTGGACCTGCTCAGCGAGGTGATTCGCACCGTACGCGTCGGCTGCGCGACCGGCCGCGTGATCAGGCAGTCGGGCCCCACGGGGGTCCGCTTCCCCGCCTTCGACGGCAGCGGGATCCACATCCTGCTGCGCGGCTCCTGCTGGCTGATCACCGAGGACGAGGAGCCGGTCGCGCTGCGGCCCGGCGATGTCGTGCTCACCTCCTCCGGCGCCGCCCACGGGCTGAGCCGTGTCCCGCATCCGCTCGCCGACCTGCCGCTCGTCGACATGAGGCCGATCCCGCCCGCGCCCGGGCCGTTCGACTTCGAGTTCCTGTGCGGCTGCTACCAGCTCCAGCACGGCCACGCGCCGCAATACCTCCGCGTGCTGCCCGACCTCATCGCGGTGTCACCCGACTACACCGCCCACCCCGAACTGCGGGTGCTGGTCGACCTCCTCAAAGCGGACAGATCGGGCGGTGCCCAGATGGGTGCGGGGGCGACCCTGCCCGCGCTGCTGGACCTCATCCTGGTCCACGTCCTGCGCCAGTGGCACGAGCAGCACGGCACCGACGGCTGGCCCGGCAGCCGCGACCCGGCCATCGCCGCCGCCCTGCGGGAGATCCACGAGCGCCCGGAGCAGCCGTGGACGGTCGATCGCCTCAGCGGGGTCGCCGGCCTGCCCAGAACGGCCTTCACCAGGCGTTTCACCGCGGTGGTCGGCCGGCCGCCGATGAGCTATCTGATCGGCTGGCGGCTGAGCCGCGGCGCCCGGCTCCTGCGCGAGACCGACGCGCCGCTGTCGGCGATCGCGCGGCAGGTCGGCTACGCGAACGAGTTCGCCTTCTCGGGCGCCTTCAGCCGCGAGTACGGCATCTCACCAGGCCGTTTCCGCGCCGGCCCCGGAGCCGACCCGGCGCCCGCCCACGGCCGCGACGCCGTGTCCGGCAGCCGCTGACGCCCAGGTCGCGGGTGTGTGGCGGCGATCACATTCGGTGTGTGGATTCGTCCACAGATGATCCGTTGCCGTCTCCGTACTGTCTTTCTTGCCGGAGCACCCCGGCGGAACGAAAGACAGGGGAGGAACCCGAAATGCGTAAGGCTCTTGCGATCGCGGCACTGGTCGGTTCGGCTCTGACGGGTCTGGCGGTGAGCCCGGCCGCGGCTCGGGCCAGCACCACGAGCGCCGCTACGGTGGCCACGGTGAGCTGGGGGAAGTTCTTCTCCAGTGATCACAAGGCGTACACGTTCGGCAAGACGTGGAAGTCGCACGGCAAGGTGTTCACGAAGTGGTACGGGGTGGACAAGGTCGGGGGTAAGAAGGGCTGGGTCTGGTTCGAGGTGTACCAGGGTGGTCACTGGAAGAAGTTCAACAAGTCCTGGGACGGTGAGGTCGTCGGCGCGTGGAGCGGCAAGGGGATCAAGAAGGTCTACACCTTCACCTGCTGGGCCGGGAAGTTCGACAACTGCGGCAAGAAGTACCGCATCTACTGATCAGCCCGTACGAGGCCGCCTGGCCAGTGCCAGCACACTCAACCCGAACATCAGCACGCCCAGGGGAAGATGCACCGCCGGCACGTGCGCGATGCCGAGCGCGACCTGGGCGGAGGCGAGGACGAGGAATCCGGCCGCGTACCAGACCGGCCGGAGCGGGCCGCCGCCCGGCTTCCACGCCAGCACCGCGGCGAGCACGTACAGCAGCGACGACCCCCACATCACGCGAGCTCCGGCGCTGTGCAGCGTCTCCCCGTAGGGCGTGGTCAGCAGCAGCCCGGCGGAGACCGCCTGCAGGAAGATGGTCAGAGTCTGCAGCGCGATCGCGATCCGCAGGAAAGAGAAGCGACGTTGTGCCGTCGTGCGGGTGGCCATGTCAGGGTCCCCCTGTTCCGCCCCGTGGGGTCGTCGGTGGATAGGGTCTCACCAGGTTGACGACGTGGGCCCGCGAAAGGTAAGGCGACGGCATGGGGACGGCTGGGACCGGCGCCGACGAGACGGTCGATGAGCGGCGTCACCTGATCAACGTCGCCTACCGGCTGCTCGGTTCGGCCGCCGAGGCCGAGGACGCCGTACAGGAGGCGTACACCCGCTGGTACGCGCTGCCGCCGGCCCGGCGGCAGGAGATCGTGTCCCCCGGCGCCTGGCTGACGACGGTGACCAGCCGCATCTGCCTGGACGTGCTCGGCTCGGCGCGGGCCCGGCGGGAACGCTATGTCGGCGCGTGGCTGCCCGAGCCGCTGCCCGACCCGGCCGAGCGGGATCACGGGGGCGATCCCGCCGAACAACTGGTCGTGAACGAATCGGTGTCGATGGCCTTCCTCGTCGTCCTGGAGTCGATGACGCCCGCGGAACGGGTGGCGTTCGTCCTGCACGACGTGTTCCGCTACCCCTTCGCCGAGATCGCCGGCATCCTCGGCCGCACTCCCGCCTCCTGCAAGCAACTGGCGTCCTCCGCCCGCAGGCGGGTGGGCGTCGCCCGGACCCCGGTGCCGCCGGCCACGCGGGCCGAGACGGTGCGGCGGGTGAAGCGGGCGTGGGAGGCGAAAGACATCGCGGCCCTGATCGACCTCCTCGACCCGGCCGCCGTGCTGACCGCCGACGGCGGCGGCCTGGCCGGCACGGTTTTGCACCCGGTCGAAGGGGGCGCGCGCGTCGCTCGGTACCTGCTCGCCATCGCCGAGCGGAGTCCAGGGATCGAGCTGCTGGAGCGGTCGGTCAACGGCGTTCCGGGCCTGGTGGCCGAGGTCGCGGGCGTTGTCACGACCGTGGCCTCGTTCGAGGTCGCAGGCGGCCGTGTCACCCGCATCTGGGCGGTCCGCAACCCTGAGAAGCTGGGGGCGTGGACGGGGTGAGGTTGAGCGGAGTGGTGACGTGCAGGTTCCAGTCGAGGCCGGTCCGCGCGGAGTTGTGATCGATCCAGGCGATCGCGGGGTGCCCGTCGGAGTTGAGGGTCATGGCCAGCCGTTCGCCGAAGCCGTTCTCGTTCTTCGACACGGCGATCCGCTCGCAGCGGGCGCCGGTGCAGACCGCGAGCATGAGCCGGCGGTGCTCGCTGCTCTCGTACGCCACCAGCGGCCACCCCGAGTAGTCCAGGACCAGCGCCGGGGCCGCGTCGTACTCGTCGCCGGCGCCCAGCACGCGCGCGTCGGCCCGGGCGCAGTCGGGGGTGCGGCAGTCGAGCAGCTTGTTCACCTGGTCACGCGGGTCCCGATAGGCGATGACGGGACGGCCGTCGGGGCGTACCGCCAGGGCCAGACCGGACGTCCAGGGCAGAGTGTCGAGGCCCGGCGGCCCGGGCGGCACGGGGCTGGTGGTGATCGGACGGTGGCAGGCGGCGTCCTGGCAGGAGATCACCTGGATGTGGCCGGTGGCGGGGGCGAACCGGGCGGCCACCGGCCGGTCGTCCGGGCCGACGGCGACGGCCAGGTTGGCGAACGTCGGCCGGTACAAGGTCCGCTCCAGCCGCGCGACCTGCCTGCGCTCAGGGCGCGCGCAGCTCGGGTCCGCGCAGAGGACGAACGCGAGCACGTCGTGTTCCGGCCGGTCACCCTCCGCCGGATCCGCCTCGGCGTGTGCCACGACCGGGCCGCCGCCGCGCCGCACGGCCAGCGCCAGCCCGACCGTGTCCGGCCGTGAGGAGCGGGTCGTCGCGACGGCTCCGCTGCTCCGTACGCATCCGGTCGCCTCGCACGTGAGCAGTTCCAGCCGGGAGGAGGCCCAGGTGGTCAGCAGGAGACGCCCGTCGGGCAGGCGGGCGCTGGCCGCGCCGGGCTCCCAACGGGTGCCGGAGCCGCGTGGCTCGGCCCACTCGAAACTCGCCGTCGCGCACGAGGGGTCGGCGCAGGCCAGCAGGCCGGCGTCGTCGTCGGCGCCGTCCATCACGGCGATCAGGCGCGGGCCGCGTCCGGTGTGCAGGGCGCGCAGATCGAACGGACGCACCACCGGGCGCCGCTCCTGGGCGGGGACGGGGAACTTCTGCGGCGCCCACGACTCCGTCACGTTCGTCTCGGTGATCTCGGGCCAGCCGAACGGGTTGACCAGGACGACCCCGCAGAACAGCAGCCCCGGCAGCAGCGCCACCGGCACGAGGCCGCCCCTGACCGGGCCCGGCGGAGACCCCTCGGGCAGGCCGTGCGCCAGGTCCGAGTCGTCCACCTCGGTACGCCAGGCCATGCAGTGCAGGAACTGGCGCGCGACCACGGCGGCCTGGAAAGGCGTGACGGCCAGCGCCAGTACGGTTCCGGCCAGACCCCAGCCAAGGGTCGCGAACAGGCCGGGCAGCAGGCCGAGCCCGGCAGCCACCGGCCACGCCGCCGCGCCGGGAACGAGCACCACGCCGAGGGCCAGCGTCGCCGCGGTCGGCAGGAACCGCAGCCTGGTCAGCCGGTACGCGCGCCGGATCGAACCCAGCCCGCCGCAGCCGTGCAGCAACACGGCGGGCACGGCCAGCAGCCCAGGCAGCGCCGCGAAAACGGCCGCCACCAGCAGCACGTCACCCAGCCACCGTTGATCGGCCAGCACCGGCAGCACGCCGCCCATCCGGCGCCGATCGGTCACCACCCGCACACCCGCCCGCGCGGCCCAGATCGCCCCGAACGCCATCGCGGCCACCAGGAGCAGCACGAGCAGAGACGGCAGCCGCCGCACCACCGCCCGCAGCGCCTCCACCGGCGGCACCGGCCGGTCCACCAGGTGACCCGCGGCGATGAGCACGGTGGCGGGGAACACCACGAGCTGACCCGCCACCGCGACCACCGCCACGACGACGATCCAGATCGTCAGCGCGGTATCGGAGTCTCCGATCAGCTGGAGCCGCTGATCGACCACCGCCGCCGCGTCGCCGGCCGTCGCCGTCAGCGCCGTCAGAGTCAGCGTGGCGAGCGGCACGTGTACGAGCACGCCGGGCACAGCGAGCCGCATCAGGCACCGCGCGGCGTCCAGGTAACTCAGAAACGGCACGGGGGAGGCGCGGAGCCGTTCGACGTGCTGCATCGAGGTCACAGGTGAAACGGTGACAGGACGCGTCGTCGGCTTTCTCGCGACTTGCCGGAAATGGTCTAGCCGACGTGATCGCCGCGAGCACGACCGTGGTCGGCGCTCGGCCGCGACCGGCGTTCGTGGCCTACCTCAACGTGAGGGGCGCGGTCACGACCAGGGACCACTCGTCGCCGGCCGGCAGATCGTCCTCGCCGGCGAAGTCGACCCAGCTCAGCACCGGACGGCCGCGGCCGTCCAAGGCCATGGCCAGGCCATGGTCACCGCCCTGCCGGATCCGCGCGACCGGGGTCCGCGCGCAGCGCGTTCCCGCGCAGGTGGCGATGACGACCTGGGCCCGGCCGACGTCCTGGTAGGCCACGTACGCGCGCCCGTCCCGGCTCAGCGCCAGCGCCGGCATCGAGTGGCGTTCGCCCGGCTCGGTCAGGGTCGCCGTGCCGGCCCGCGCGCACGCGTGGTCGAGGCAGTCGAGCAGCTTGATCGCGCTGTCCGTCACGTCCCGGTAGACGATCAGCGGGCGGCCGTCGGCCCGGATCGCCATGGCGGCGCGAGCCCGGCGATCCCGATCGAAGTAAGGCGACTCGTCCTTGACGGGCCGTTCGGTCCGGGTCTTGGCGCAGGCGGGGTCGTCGCAGGAGATCACGACCATCGAGCCGGTGTGGCGATCGACGCCGAGGACGACGGGCCGGTCGTCAGGTCCCACCCCAGCGACGAGCTCGCGCATGATCTCCGTCTCCTCGTTGCCGGGCAGCCGGGCCACCTCCTCGGTACGCCGCCGCGCGCAGGACGGATCATCGCATGTCGTGATCGAGAGCACTTCGGTGAAGCCGTCGTCCTCTTTCCAGAGGGGGATGGCACGGAGCTGGGCGAGCGCCAGGCCGCCGCCGGGCCGTGCCGCCAGGGCGAGCACCCTGCTCTTGGTGGCCTCCGTCGCCTCCGCGAGCGGCTCGCTCCCGGCCGCCGTGACGCACGCCTTGGCATCGCAGAGCCGCAGCCCGAGCCGGGCGGTCCAGTTCTCGTCCCACACCGATACGTACATCTCGTCGATCGCCCAGCTCGTCACGGCGATGCGGCCGTCCGCCAGCCGGGCGCCGGTCGCCGGGTACTCGCCGGCCGCGGCCTCCGGCTCCGCCCAGGTGAGCCGGCCCCGGGTGCAGGCGCTGTCCGCGCAGGTCAGCAGCTTCGCCTGAGCGGAGTCGTCCATGAGCATGACCATGCGCCCGTCCTGGCCCGCGTAGAGGGCACGCAGGTCCGGCCAGTCGATCGAAGGTTTCGAGCGCGTGCCCTCCGTGACCGTCTCGACGCCGGGATCGCCCGCTCTGCTGACGTTCATGATGGTCTCGGAGACCTCCAGCAGGCCCCGCGGATTGACCAGTACGGCGCCGCCGTACAGCAGGCCGGGCAGGAGCAGCCCCGCGAGGAGCGGCACCGGCCTGATCGGGCGCGGCGCACTCGCCGGCAGGCCGTCGATGACCGCGTCGAACCCGGCGATCGAGTCTTTGGCGGCCAGGCGGTGCAGGAACAGGCGCGCGATCACCATCGCCTGGAACGGCACGAGGACGAGCGCCACGACGGTGACCGCTCCGGCCCGCAGTAGCGGCGTCCCGGACGTCACCCCGTTCACCACCTGCGTGATCAGCGCGGGGAAGAGCACGACGCCGAACGCCAGAGTGAACGCGCTCCCCCAGGTGGCGCCCCTCGCCAGCCGGTACGCCCGGCTCAGCGGCCCCACCGGCCGGTCCGTCCCGACGAACGGGTCCACCGGTCCCATCGGCCAGTTCGTCCGGCCGAGCGAACCCACCGGGTCCGCCGGCCGGTCCGTCCGAAGGCGCGCACCCGCCGGATCCTCCAGCACCACGGCCGCCACCCCCAGCAGGCACGGCATCGCCAGCAGGAGCAGCACCGCCATCACGAGGTAGCCCGCGACCTGCTCGTCCAGCCCGACGACGAGCACGTAGACCCCCACCAGGACCGCCGCGACCACGAGTCCGCCGCGCAGGACGAGCAGCGCCGTCGCGGGCAGGCGCCGGGCCGCGGCCCGCATCGCGTCCGAGGCGGAGACGTGCCGGCCGGCCAGCCGGGCGGCGGCGAGCAGGACCGTGGCGGGCAGCGCCACCGCCTGCCCGGCCACCGAGACGACGAGCACCGCCGCCGACCACACCAGCAGCGGCGTGCCGGGCGGGCCGATCAGGCCGTAACTCTCGTTGACGATCGCCGTCGAGGACGGGTCCAGGACGAAGAAGAACGCGACCACGGCGAGCAGGCCGATCGGCGGGAACACCAGCAGCACCGGCGGCAGCAGTCGCACCAGGTGCCGCCCCGCGGAGCCGTAGGCGCGCCAGAGCACGAAGTCCCGCCGCAGCTCGTCCCAGGTGTCCAGGTGCTGGTCCGCCGTGATGGCGAGGCTCTCCCTCATCGTCCCTCCCGGGCTGTTCGCCGGGATCACCGCGCGGCGCGCGGCGATCGGGTCTGGTGTGGCCAGGGCAGGTTGAGCGGGACGGTGATGACCACTTCCGCGCCGGCGTCGCCCACGTCCGTCCACACGATGTACGGCCGTCCCGCGCCGTCCAGGGTCATGGCCAAGGAAGGGCCGGGGCCGTGGCGCATGTGCCGTACGGGGACGACGGCACAGTCGAGCCCTGAGCACGTGGCGAGCATGATCCGGCGGCCTTCGAGGTCCTGGTAGGCGACCAGTGCCCGCCCGGACCGGTCCAGGACCAGCGCGGGGGCGGCGTGCTTCACCCCCGGTGGGGCCAGCGTGAGCGAAGCGCCCGCCGCGCAGTCCGGGGTGCGGCAGTCCAGCAGGTGCACCGCGCCGCCGACCGCGCTGCGGTAGGCGATCAGCGGGCGGCCGTCCGCCCGCACGGCCAGCGACACCCCGGCCCGGTGACCGTGGTCGCCGGACTCGTCGAAGCGCCGGTTGACCTCGGCCGTGGGTCCCGCTTCGCGAAGGTCCTCCCAGATCGGGGCGACCGGCCGGCGCACCCGTACCCGCTCGCAGGCCGGGTCCGCGCAGGAGATCACGTGCAGGGCGCCGGTCAGGCTGTCCAGCCGCGCCGCGACCGCGCGTCCGCCCGGTCCCATGGCGACCGCGAGGCTGTGCGGAGCCCGGACGAACGCCCGGGAATTCACCCGTGCGACCGGTTTCGTCCGCGGCCGGGAGCAGGCGGCATCGTCGCAGACGATCAGCGAGAACGTCTCCGCCACCGACGGCTCGCCGTCGCCCGACGGCACCTCGGTGGCCTGGACGAGCACCACGCCGCCGCCGGGCCGTGCCGCGAGCGCCAGGTCCAGGCGCGGATAGAGGTCCCGAACCTGGGTGACGTACGTGCCGCCGGGCGCGTCCAGGCAGCCGCGCCCGTCGCAGGTCAGCAGCCGAGCCCGCCACCCGTGCTCCGTCCGCTCCCACCGCACCACCAGGAGCCGCCCGTCGGGCAGCCGGGTGGCCGCGGACGGAGGACGGATGCCCTCGCGCTGCTCCTCGTTCCTGCCGGTCCAGCGGTTGGCAAGGCGCGTGCACCGGACGTCGGAGCAGGTCAGCAGCTGGGAGGCGGAGTCGAAGCCGGAGTCGGTCAACACCGTCACGCCCTCGCCGGGCCCCGCGAACACGGCCCGCGACTCTCCCGGGGACAAGCGCGCCGAGCCTTCGTCGAAGTAGGCGGGATCGCGGGCGAGCGTCCGCTGCGCGTACGTCTCGGCGATCTCCGGCAGGCCCAGCGGGTTGACCAGCACGATGGCGCCGAACGCCGGCCCTGGCAGGAGCAGCGACAACAGGACGGGCACGGGCCTGGCCGGTCCGGAGGGCCCGGCGGGCAGCCGTTCGGCGATGTCGCCGAACGCGCCGGCGTCAGGGAACCTGGCCACGTGGTAGAGGAACTGACGGGTGACCACCATCGCCTGGAACGGCGTGACCAGCAACGACAGGGCGACTCCCGCCGTGCCGGACACGACCGTCAGCGCCGGGCCGGACAGCCCGTCCACACCCCGGTCGAGCGCCCACGAGGCCGCCAGCGGCAGCGCGACCGTGCCGATCAGCAGCGTGAACGCGGTGACGTGCGGCCACCGGGCGCTCAGCCGGTACGCGCGCACGACGGCGGCCGGCGCCGAGCGGCGCTCCAGCACGACGCCCGGCACGGCCAGCAGCGCCGGCAGGGAGGCCAGGAGCAGAACCGTCCCGGCGATCCACATCCACCCCTGCCCGAGGACCAGCAGCACCAAGAACGCGACGGCCGCGACGGCGGCGAGCCAGGCCAGAGCGAGCAGAGCTAGGGCGAGCAGCGACCCCGCCCGCCGCGCCGCCGCCCGCACCGCGGCGATCGGCGGCACCCGCCGGCCGAG
>NZ_BAAAMU010000024.1:107794-118150 GCF_039529435.1 Nonomuraea maheshkhaliensis | reverse complement strand
CACCCGCCTGAGCCAGCACCGCGGGCAGCGCCGTCGTCGCCGCGACGGGCGCCAGCCGTCCCGGGGTGCGGGGCAGCCTGCGCCAGTCGTGCCAGGCCAGCGCGAACGGCGCGGGCAGCGACGGCCACCGCCTGGAGCCGAGCCGCCTGGCCCGCCAGCGGTTGTCCTCGGCGATCCAGGTGAGCGCGCCGGGGTCGAGTGAGACGGTCGCCCGCGCCACGTGACCGGCCCGGGTCGAGGCGTTCGTGAGGGTACGGGTGGGAATGCGGTCGAGCGAGGTCCACGCCTGCCGTACCAGCAGGGCGGAGAGCACCGCGGCCCCCGACACGGCGGCGGCGAGAGCGGTGAGCGGAGCGCTCGCGGCGATCGCCGCCACCGTACGGAGCTGCCCGCTCACCGCCACCACGGCCACCACCAACAGCGCCGCCACCGCGCCGGTCAGCCAGATCTGCCAGGACTGGGAGACCTGCCCGAGGGCGGCCAGCGCCATCCCGCCCGCCGTCACCGACACGCCGAGCACCAGCGCGCCGAGCAGCCGCCACACGAGCTGGTCGGGCGCGCCCAGCACGGCCAGCAGCCCCACGCCCAGCAGCACGCCCGCCACCAGGGCGACCACGCCCAGCGCGCGGGCCGTCCGGCCGAGGAGGTGACGCCGGTTCAGCGGGGAGAGCAGCAGCCATGACGCGTCGGAGGCGGGCAGCAGCACGGGTCCCGCCGCGCGGGCCGCTGCCAGGAAGCCGGCCACGGCCAGCGCGAGCAGCGCCGCACCCGCTCCCGCCCGCACCGGGTCGATCGGCCCGGCCAGGCCGGTGAGCAGGCCGGACAGCGGGCGTCCGAGCACGGCGACGATCATGGCCAGGCCGAAGACGGCGGCGTAGCGGTCGATCAGGGTGGCGGGGGCGCGGCCTCGGGAGCGGATGTACGCCCGCACCGCCCGTACACTCGCCTCCGGCCCGCTCACGCGGCTGTGCTGGTGGTTCATGCGTCCGCCCCCGCCGGGGAGATCTGCCGGGCCAGGGCGGCCAGGCCCTGGTCGTGCGTGGCCATGACGACGGTGCCGCCCTCGTCCGCGTACGCGCCGAGCAGGCCGGTCAGGCGGTCGCGGAAGGCGGCGTCCAGGCCGCGTTCCGGCTCGTCCAGGAGCAGCAACGTGCTCGGCCTGAGCAGCGCGGCGGCCAGGCAGAGGCGCTGGCGCTGGCCGGTGGACAGGTTCAGCGGCGACGCGTCGCCCCGCTCCGTCAGCGCGAACGCCTCCATCGCCGCATCCACCGTCATCCTGGAACGGGCGTGCACGGCCCTCATCAGCTCCAGATGTTCGCGCGCCGTGAGCCCCGGATACCAGGCGGGCTCGTCACCCAGCAGCGCGACGCGCCCCCAGAAGGCGGCGTCGTCGGCCGGAGGCGCGCCGAACACCCGGACCTCTCCCGAGGTGGCCGGCTGGAGACCGGCAAGGCAGCGCAGGAGGGTGGACTTGCCGGAGCCGTTGGGGCCCACCACCGCCACGATCTCGCCGGGGAAGACGGTCAGGCGCAGGTCTCGGAGCACGAGGTTGCCGCCCAGTTCGACCATGAGGCCCTCGGTGCTGATGATCGGGTCGTACATCGTTCGAGCGTATCCATCGTCGCGGCGGAGCGCGCGGCGGTCCTTTGCGGTCCGGCGGGAGGCGAACGGGGCTCGGCGGGGCGCGGATTGCGGGCCGGGACGGAGGGTGAAAGGCGGGATCCCCGGTGACGCAAGGGATTCTGTCGGTGCCACCCTCTACCTTTTCATTCCGAACACCTGTGCTACTGGAGGGTGACGTGATTGCTTCTGAGCGATTCGAGCGGGCCGCGGTGCTGGGGGTGGCTGTGGCCGAGGAGACTCGGCGGCTGCTGAAGCTCCATGTGGGCGAAGGCGAGGAGGGTGACGACGGCACCGTTCTCGTTGACGTGCCCTACCCGGACGCGGCCGTGGTCACGGCGCTGCTCGACGTGGCGGCCGAGTGTTTCGGCGAACGGGGAGACTCGGTCGAGGAGACCAGGCAGGCGGCGCTGGAGACGTTGTTACAGCTGGCCGGCTTCGACGAGGAGTCGCAGCTCAATGCGGGCCGGCCAGGCCGTGACGATAGGCGTACGTGACGGCCTGGGCCCGGTCCCTGAGGTGGGCCTTGGCGAAGAGGTTGTTGATGTGCGTCTTGACGGTGGCTTCGGTGATGTAGAGGCGGAGGGCGATCTCGGCGTTCGACAGGCCTTCGGCGATGAGGGCCAGCACCTCGCTCTCGCGCGGGGTGAGCCCGTCAGGCGACTCGCCGCCTCGGCGATCCGCCGGTCCGGGTTTCGTCGTGCTCGCAGGGCGGGTCGGCTCGTCGGGCGGCGGCTGGTCGGAGGCGTGGGCCGGCTGGCCGGACGGCTTCTGGGAGGTGGTGCGGGCCGGTTCGCCGGACGGCTTCCGGGCGGTCGCCTGATCCGGGGAGGGAGGGGAGATCGTGTCCAGGAGGCGGCGTTGCACCGTGGGGTCGAGCTGGGCGTCGCCGCGCATCACCGTGGCCACGGCCGAGGCGATGTCGTCGGCGTCCGCGTCCTTGGTGAGAAAGCCGCGCGCGCCCGCACGCAACGCGGCGAAGACCGACTCGTCGTCCGAATACGTGGTGAGCACGACGACCTGGGTGCCGGGGTGGGCGGCGCGGATGCGTGCGGTCGCCTCCACGCCGTCCATGCGCGGCATGCGCAGGTCCATCAGCACCACGTCCGGCGACTCGGCGCCGACCAGCCGCAGCGCCGCCTCACCGTCGCCCGCCGACCCGACCACGTCGATCCCCGGCAACAACCCGAGCAGCAGCACCAGCCCTTCCCGCACCACCGCCTGGTCGTCGACCACCACCACCCTGATCACCGGTGGAGCACCTCCTTGATCCCGTTCCCTTCGATCCCGATTCCGCCACCGACGACCTTGCCGCTCATGCCGCGACGCCCAAGGCCAGACCCCTTGGCTCCATCGTCATCCCTGGCCCCGGTGCCGAGCGGGGCGCGACATCCGAGGCGAGGGGAGGAGGGGTGGTGGCGGCAGGCGCGCTTCCGAGGAGAAGACTCATGCCGGCACCCCGAGGCGAAGGGCTCATGCCGGCACCTTGAGGGGGAGAACTCATGCCGGCACCCGCAGGTGCACCAGGAAGACGCCGTCGCTTTCGCCCGCCGACAGCGTGCCGCCGAGGAGTTCGGCGCGTTCACGCATACCCACCAGGCCATACCCGCCCCGGGTCGATCCTGTCCCGTGCGACCCCGTCTCAGGCGATCCCGCCCGGGGTGACCCCGTCTCGGTGGGTTGTGTCCCGGCGGAGGAGGGGTTGATGACCCGCAGGTCGCACCAGGCCGGGCTGAAGTCGAGCTCGACCTCGGCCGGGCTGCCCGGCGCGTGGCGGCGTACGTTCGTGAGGGCCTCCTGGGCGGTGCGCAGCAGCGCGAGCTCCGTCTCCGGAGGGAGCCGCCGCCCGGGGCCCGAGATGCGCAGCGTGCATGGTCTGTGGGTGGTGCTCTCGAAGTTCTCCGCGAGCGAGCGCAGCGCCACGGGCAGCTCCGGAGGGTCCTCGCGCAACGCCGACACCGCCCGGCCGGCCTCCTCAAGCCCTGCCTTGGCCAGGTCGCGGGCGTGGGTGACCCGGTCGAGCGCCTCGGCCGTACGCTCCGCGCGCAGCAGCAGCTTGGCGCCTTCCAGGTGGACGAGCTGGGCGGAGAGGGAGTGGGCGAGGATGTCGTGGATCTCCCTGGCGATCCGGGCTCTCTCCGCGAGCACAGCCTCCCTGGCCTCGGCGGCCCTTGCGGCCTTGCGCTGTCTGCCCGCGTACGTGACCAGAAAGATCAGACAGACGCTGAGGACGAGCGTGAGGTCCTGCACCGGCGCGCCGGAGATCCCGCCCGCCACGATCAGCCCGGCGACGGCCAGCAGTGCGATCGCCAGCGCCCGCCCCAAGGGCAGGCGGCTCACCGCCAGGCTGATGCTCACGAGCAGCGAGCCGATCGTGGCCCCGCTGTGCGTGACGGAGTTCAGGGCGATGGAGAGGAGCACCGCGAGGCCGAGTGCGATCGTCGTGGCGAGCTGCGACATGCTCGCCCCTGACCGGCGCATCCTCCGCCACGCCTCCGAGAGAAGACCTCCGGCCGGCCGATCCTCCGTGCGCTCGCTGCGCCACCCGCTCGGGCGGCTGGACGAGAGCCGTGTGCGCACGGTGCGCCATGCGCTCTGGAGCCTGGCCGGGAAGCGGGCGCGTACGGTGCGCCATACGGCGGGAACGCTGGCCGGGAAGCGGGTGCGTGGGGACCGCCACGCGGTCAGGAGCGAGCGCCCGGTCGGCAAGTGCGTGCGTACAGTGCGCCACGCGGCTGGGAGGGAGCCTCCGGTCGGCGAGTGTGAGCGTTTGGCGCGCCGCTGTGCGACTGGGAGGGGATGCCCGGTGAGCCGGCGCGGGCTGGTGTCCTGCCCTGCGATCGGGAGCGGACTTCCGGACTGCGGGGACGGCGGGCCGGTGCTGGTGCTGCGCCGTGCGACCGAGGGGAAGCCGTTGCTCCCCTCGCGGTGGAAGCCGCCGTTCCCCTCGCGGTGGAAGCTGCCGTTCTCCTTGCGGTTGAGGCTCCAAGGGTGTGACAGGAACAGGACGGCCAGGAGGGAGAGGGCCAGTGCGACGGTCAGCAGAGTGACGACCAGGGGCATGCCGGTCAGGCCCGGCGCGGGTGTCGCCCGCACCAGCGCCACGATCAGCAGCACGATCACCCCCAGCCGCAATGCGACCGGGACAAACCTGGACAGCTCACGCATCACCTTTTGAAAGTATCCGGTCGCCGGTCAGCGCCCGGCCCCGGCGTGCGACGAGGTACGCCTGGGTGCCGAGGGTGAGGCCGAGAAACAGCAGGGCGCTGCCGGTCGAGACGGAGAGACCGGCAGCCGTCCCCGCGAAGTAGAGGCCGACCCGGATCGCGATCGAGACCAGCCAGGCCAGCAGCGTCCAGACCGTGCCCTTCGACCAGGCGATGCCGGCGTCGTCCAGCCACACGCGCACGCTGCTCGCACGCCAGGCGCCGAGCGCCACGGCGGCGACCGCCTCCACGGCGAACAGGGCCAGGCTGAGCGCGGGCTGCCCGGTGTCGAGGAGCCCGCCGGAATCGACGCCGAGCACCACCAGGGCGGCGGCGGTGACGAGGGTTCCCGTCATGCGGGAGGCGGGCCGGGTTCGGGTCTGGCGGTAGACGGCAAGGAGGAGGGCCAGAAGGACGAGAAGGGAAATCTCCACGGTGTTCACGAGGTCCGACCGTAGGGAGACACTGCCGGAATCGGATCGGCCTGCGGGTTGAGACCCCGGATCTCCACCCTGGGGTGGAGCGCCCACCCGGGTCTTCGGCCGCACCCGGTTGTGGGGTCAGCCTGAGCCTGAAGTGCGACTGCGCTGGGCCCGGTCGTGCGGTCTCGTCGAGTGGGGTCGTGTGGTCGGGCTGCGCCTGGCGGCGTGGTCAGGCTGGACCTGGGCGTAATGGCCGCGCTGGACCAGGTCGTGTTGCCAGGTCGTGCTGGGAGCGGGGCCGGGTCGTGCGCGGCTTGGTCGTGCCTGGCTGGCTGTGATGGATCGCCATGGGGGGTGCGTGGCGGGGTGCGGTCGGGTCACGTCTGGCCGTGCAGCGGCGCTGAGTCCGGTCGGGCCGGGTCATGCGGCCAGGTGAGGTGTGCCCTGCGGTCAGGTTGTGGTCGGCGGTGTGGTCGGGCCAGGAGCGATGGGTTTCGCCGCGTTGGAGCTGGCTGTGTGAGCCGGTGCGGTGGTGCGGCCGAGGCGGCGCCCGGCTGCGTCGTCGGGGTGTGCCCGGCTTGGTGGTGGCCGGCCCGTCACGGTGGGTCGCTGTTGGACGGGCGGGTTGCGGGGGCGTGGCCGGAACGTGGGGAGGGCCGCGCCCGGGGAGTGGGTGGGCGCGGCCTGCGGGGTTAGCGGAGGATCGAGTACAGGGCCGAGGTGAGGGAGGCGCGGGAGTCGTCCTGGTCGATCGACCACATCATCGACCCGCCCAGCCCCTTGAGCCGGATGTAGGCCGCCTTCTGCAGCATCACCGCCGGATCGTCGTACGACCAGAACTCGTTCCCGTCGTACAGCCACATCGCCCCGGTGCGCAGGTCGCGGTGGCGTTTGCCGGGTTTGGTGACCAGGTCCTTGTAGTCCTCGGTGCCGGGGGCCCACTTGCCGGGGGCGGGGCCGGTGGCGGGCCGGTAGAGGCCGGTTCCGCCGGCGGTGACGCCGGTCCAGCCCTGACCGTACGCGGGTACGCCCACCACGATCTTGCGGGCCGGCGCCCCTCGGGAGAGGTAGTCGCGGACGGTCTGGTCGACGCTGTATTTGACCGGGTTCGGGTCGCGCCGGTCGGTGAGCAGGTTGCCGTTGTGGCCGGTCATGGGCTCCCAGGAGCCGCGCAGGTCGTACCCCTGGACGGTGGCGAAGTCGAGCTGCCGGAAGACGTCGCGCACCTCGAAGCCGGCGTCGATCTTGGCGGCGGCGGCCGGGAGGAAGGCCGTGAGCTGGGCCTTCGCCGAGTACGCGGTGAGCTGCTTGCGCAGTTCGCGGACGAAGAGGGTGAAGTTGCGCTTGTCCTCGGGCCTGATGACGTTGCCCTCGGCGCCCGACGAGCCGGGCCACTCCCAGTCCAGGTCGATGCCGTCGAAGACGCCGGCCCCCGCGCCCGGCTCCAGGCCGGGCAGGTTGCCGCGCAGCCACAGGTCGATGCAGGAGGCGGCCAGTGCGGAGCGGGACTCGGGAGTGAGCACGGCGTCGGAGAAGTGCGCGGAGCCGGTCCAGCCGCCGAGCGAGATCATCACCTTGAGCCGGGGGTGCTTGGCCTTGAGCTTGCGCAGCTGGTTGAGGTTGCCGTTGAGGGCCTGGCCCGGGGCGTCGGCGACCCCGTCGACGCTCTGCTCGGCCGGTACGGGGCGCTGCCAGTCCGCCCACGGGTCGGCCGAGTAGCAGCCGCCCTCGGCGTTCACGAATCCGAACGCGTAGTTGAGGTGGGTGAGCTTCGCGGCGGCCCCGGAGACGTCCATGTCCTTGACGTGGAAGTTCCGGCCGTAGACGCCCCATTGGATGAAGTACGCGACCCGCTTGAAGCCGGTATGGGCCTCGGCGGGCACGGCGAGCGCCGAGAGGCCGAGTAAGAGCGACAGTGTGATCAGGACCTTCTTGCGCACGGAGCGGCTCCCGGGGACTGCGCCACTTGTATAGGAAACTTTCCTATAAATTTAGACGCGATCGTAGAGCGGCTCCGGTTCCCCGTCAACGATCCGCGCGATCTCCTCGGGAGAGGACAGCAGCCCCCAGGCGAACGCGGGGTCGGAGAACAGCGACACCACCAGGTCGGCGAGGTCCTGCCTGGTCGTGGCGGCCATCAGCAGCCGCGCGACGTGCTCGGGCGGCGGCTGCAGGAACGCGTTCGTCCAGTCGGTGACCGGCGCCGCCGCCTCCCACATGCGCTCGGCCGTGGCGCGGGCGAACGCGGCGTCGTACGGACCGCCGCCCGCGATGGCGTCGGCCGCGATCCAGGCGCATCTGGAGCCCAGGTTCGCGCCCTGGCCGGTGATGGGGTCGTTGACGATCCAGGCGTCCCCGACGGCCAGCGCGATCCGGCCGCTGGGCAGCCCGGCCACCGGCCGGCGCACCGTGGGAGTGATCGCGCCCTGCAGCAGGTCGTCGGGCCCCAGCAGGCCGAACTCGGCCGGGTCCAGCCCTTCCGCCAGCCGTGGCGCGTACTCGCGGATCAGTCCTGGCAGGGCGGAGGAGACCTCGTGCCACGGCATGTGGGTGACCGGTTCCAGCGGGCCGCCGGGGATCGCCTCGACGAGCAGGGTGGACATGACGCCCTCCCGCGTCATCATCGGCAGCCGGAAGATCTCGCCCACCCCGGCGGCGATGTTGTTGGAGAAGCCGGTGGGCAGGTCGATGCCGCGGTAGAGCCCGGCGGCCAGCCTGCGCTGCGGTCTGTCGTACGGGGAACGTTCCGGATCGCGCGGGAACAGCTCGGCCACCGAACGCCGTCCCGCCGCCACCACCATCAGCTCGTGCCCCCGCGACCAGCGATCCACCTGCGCCGCGTCCGGCTCCGTGCCCGCCACCACGATCTCGCCGCCCCGCTCGGCGTAGTCGTCCATGAACGCGGGCAGCAGCAGCCGGAAGTCGACGGCGTGGAACGGCTCGCTCACGTATCCCGTGAACTCCAGCGGCGGATCGCCCTTGATCGAGAGCGTGGCGGAGTTCATGAGGCACCCGGGGTCGCGGAAGTGGACGCTGTCCAGCTCCCGCTCCCGTTCCCGCGTGTGGCCCATTCTGGCCACGGTGTTGGGCAGCCGCCCCGTACGGATCGACTCGGCCCCGTGCTCGCAGTAGAGCGTGGTCTCGACGCCGAGCTGCTGCAGCCGCAGCGCGAGGGTGAGCCCCGAGATCCCCGCCCCCACGATGCCGATGCCCGCCATGATGTTTCCCCCTTCGCCGGTATGACATCAGTGGACATGGCGTGACTTGCAGTCGGATTGGAGCACTCTTGGGAGGCGGGCAAACTGGTAGCGTGCCATCCACCCTGCCTGACGGCGATCCCGCGCCCACTTCGGGCGAACTGCCCGACAGCGCCCTCCGGGGCCTCGGCGAGCGCCCGTTCGGCTTCTACGTGCACGTGCCGTTCTGCGTGACCCGCTGCGGCTACTGCGACTTCAACACCTACACCGCCGCCGAGCTCGGCCCCGGCGCCTCCCACCACGACTACGCCGACACGGTCGTGACGGAGATCCGCCTGGCCCGCCGCGTCCTGGGCGCCACCGAGCTGCCGGTGGAGACGGTGTTCTTCGGCGGGGGCACGCCCACCCTGCTGCCGCCCGAGGACCTGGCCAGGATCCTGGCCGCGATCGACTCCGAGTTCGGGCTGGCGCCGGGGGCTGAGGTCACCACGGAGGCCAACCCCGAGTCCGTCGACCCGTCATACCTGGAGAAACTCCGCCACGGCGGGTTCAACCGGATCAGCTTCGGCATGCAGAGCGCGCGCGAGCACGTGCTGCGGGTCCTCGATCGGCAACACACGCCCGGCCGGGCCGCGGCGGCCGTCAAGGAGGCCCGGCAGGCCGGGTTCGACCACGTCAACCTCGACCTGATCTACAGCACGCCGGGTGAGAGCGACGACGACTGGCGGGCCTCGCTGACCGCGGCGATCGAGGCCGGGCCCGACCACGTGTCCGCGTACTCGCTGATCGTCGAGGAGGGCACCCGCCTGGCGGCCAGGATCCGGCGCGGCGAGCTGCCCATGCCCGACGACGACGTGGCCGCCGACCGCTACCTCATCGCCGACGAACTGCTCTCCGGGGCCGGTCTGCGCTGGTACGAGGTGTCCAACTGGGCGGTGAACGACGCCGCCCGCTGCCGGCACAACCTGCTCTACTGGACCGGCGGCGACTGGTGGGCCGCCGGCCCCGGCGCCCACAGCCACGTCGGCGGCACCCGCTGGTGGAACGTCAAACATCCGGCCGCCTACGCGCAACGCCTGGCCGGCGGCGCCTCACCCGCTCACGCGCGCGAGGTGCTCGGCCAGGACGACCGCGACGCCGAGCGGCTGATGCTGGAGCTGCGGCTGTCCTCCGGCTACCCGCTGGCGCGGGTGGCGCCGGCCGCCCGCCCCGCCGTGGCGAGCGCCCTGGCACGCGGGCTGCTGGAGCCCGAGCCGTTCAAGGCGGGCCTGATGGTGCTCACCCTCCAGGGACGGCTGCTCGCCGACGCCCTCGTCAGGGACCTCCTGGTCTAGGAGATCATCCGGATGGAGAACGGGTAGCGGTACGGCTGGCCCTTGTTGCTGGCCACCGCCGCCTGGATGTGGAAGATCAGCGACAGCACCCAGATGACCGGCAGCAGCAGGACGCCGATGAAGATGACGGTCAGGATGCCGGCGACGAGGTAGCCGATGAACATCGTGATCTGGAAGTTCAGCGCCTCCGCCGCCTGGTCCCTGACGTAGGGGGCCTCGTCCTTCTTCATCAGGTAGATGATCAGCGGGCCGATCCAGGAGACGAGCAGGCCGAGCAGGTGCGCCAGCATGGCCATGGTGGTGTCGTCGGTGCCGGGGCGGGGGCCGAACCTGCCGGGCACGTACGGCTCGCCGCGGCCCTGCGCGTAGCCGGGCTGCCCGTAGCCGGGCTGGCCGCCGTAGCCGGGCTGGCCGTATCCAGGTGGGGGCTGTCCGTAGCTCGGGGCCGAGTGGGGCAGCTGGCCGTAGGGGAGTTGCTGGCCGGACGGGTTCTGCTGCCCGTACCCGGGCTGGCCGTACCCGGGCTGGGAGCCGGGCTGCTGGCCGTACCCGGGCTGGCCGTACCCGGGCTGGGAGC